>JAZNSV010000001.1:0-13234 GCA_045591485.1 Bacteroidales bacterium
TATCTACGATCGTAATCGTCGAAATATCGTTGATATATCGTTGATGTATCGTTGATATGCACTACCGGTAGAGGCTGAAATGAGACCCAGATAAGTTAAATTAACATAAAAACCATACACTATGAGCAAAGAAAAGATTGCCGGCCTGATGATCAACGGCCGATTGAAGAAGAGCGGGGTGACCTTCTACACCCGCAACGGACAGATGATAGCGCGTACGGCGCACAGCGACCAGCCGCAGAGCCGCACACGCGGCCAGTTTGTGGCACGCCAGCAGCTGGCCCACAGCTGCCGCCTTTGGACGAAGCTGAAATGGGCCGGCGAACCGGCTTTCGCCACCGAGCAGTCGCCCTATTCGGGTTTCAGGAGCCTGATGCGCCGCACACCGGTGGTGTTTCTGCCCTGCAAGAGCGGCCTGGCCAACGCCACCCTTCTGCTGCCCGGCATGCCTGTGAGCGACGGCCTGCTGCCCACCATCGAGCAGCACCTGGGCGAGGTGGACGGCCAGCCGGCACTGCTGACCAGCCTGCAGCACAGCGACCTGCGCCGCTTCGACACCCTGCTGCTCTACACCCTGCGACAGACGGTGGAGAGTGGGTGTCCGCGCGTAAGCATCGAGCGCCACGAGGTGAAGCCCACGGCCATGGTAGACAGCCCGGAAGGATTGGCACTGGTGGCTCCGGAGTTTGCCAAAGACGACATGGGCTGGGCGCTTGTGCATGTGCGCGCCGACGCCTTCTCGGCCCAGACAGTGGTGACCCGCTGCACCCTCTACGAGCAATACACCACCGAAGAGGCCCTGACGAATGCGGCCGAGAGCTACGGTGGATTGACGAATTGAAAAGTGAAAAGTTAAAAATTAAAAGTGAAAAGTTAAAGGATAAAACAACAAAGTGAAAAGGTATTGTCCTTGCACTCCCAGTCACTCCGTTTCACTCCTTGAATAAAAATTGAGAACAATGAAGAAAATCTACACCCTTTTGATGGCTGCCTTGTGCCTTGCGGCTGTGGGCTGCAAACAGGCTGCGCCCGAGAAGAGCACCGACATGAAGTACCGCCCCCTCGGCGCCACAGGCCTCGAGGTGAGCGAAATCAGCATCGGCTGCGGCGGCTTCGAGAAGCTGGACAGCGCAGCATCGCTCGAGCTGATGACCATGGCGCTGGACAGCGGCATGAACTACATCGACATCTACGACGCCAACCCCAAGACACGCAGCAACATCGGCCATGCCCTGCAGAGCCGCCGCGACGAGATGATAATACAAGGCCACATAGGCACCATCTTCAAAGACGGCCAGCACACCAAGACGCGCAACGTTGAGGAGGCCAAGGCTGGATTCGAAGACCTCCTCGCCCGCCTGCACACCGACCACATCGAGGTGGGCATGATACACATCACCGACAGCCACGAGGAGTGGGAGGAGATACAGGACTCGCCGTTCCTCGAATATGTGTTCCAGCTGAAGAAAGAGGGCAAAATCAAACACATAGGCCTCAGCAGCCACAACGCCGAGGTGGCCCTGCGCGCCGCCAAGAGCGGGTGGGTGGAGGTCATCATGTTCAGCCTCAACCCCGCCTTCGACCAGCTGCGCGGCGGTGCCATACCCTGGGAGAAAGGGGCCATGGAGAACCTGCAGGGCGGCATAGACCCGGTGCGGGTGGAGTTCTACGACTACTGCGCCACACACAAAATCGGCGTGACGGTGATGAAGACCTTCGGCGGCGGCGGCAAACTGCTCGACGCGAAGCAGTCGCCCCTGGGCCGTGCCTACACCCCCGAGCAGTGCATAGCCTACTGCCTGGCCAAGCCCTGCATCAGCACCTGCATCCTCGGCATCGACAACCTCGACGAGCTGAAGCGCGACCTGCACTGGATGCACGCCACCGAGGAGGAGAAGGACTATTCCAATGTTGAAAAAAGAAATCCGAAATCCGAATTGCAAGGCGACTGCACCTACTGCAACCACTGCTCGCCCTGCACGGTGGGCATACCGATTGCCAAGGTCAACGAGCTGTACGACCGCGCCCAACGCGACGGCCTGACCGACGAGCTGCAGGCACAATACAACATGCTCGACCACAAGGCCTCGGAGTGCACCCACTGCGGGGCCTGCATGAGCCGCTGCCCCTTCGGGGTGGACATACCCGCCAGGATGGACCTCATAAAAGCACAATTCGAAAAATAAACGACAAACCAGTCCGACCAATGAGAAAAATACTGATACTTATAGCCTTGGCGCTGCCGCTGATATGCAGTGCGCAGGTGAACCGGAAAGAGAGCTGCACATCGATCATGGTGGGCAAGCGGGCCTCGACCGACGGAAGCGTCATCACCTCGCACACCTGCGACGGGCGCTACCGCACATGGATGAACATCGAGCCGGCCACGAAAGCCGAGAAAGGGCGCAAACACACCGTGCGCCGCGGCACCATGCAGACCCGCGACGCCAACGACACCACCGGCGTGCGCAGCATGGGCACCATACCGATGGGCGACGCCACCTATGCCTACCTCAACACGGCCTACCCCTGCCTCAACGAGAAGCAGCTGGCCATAGGCGAGACCACTTTCGGCGGACCCGACATACTGGAGAACAAAGAAGGCATGTTCACCATCGAGGAGTTGGAGCGAGTGGCCTTGATGCGCTGCACCACCGCCCGCCAGGCCATAAATCTCATTGCCAAACTGGTGGAGAAATACGGCTACGGCGACGGCGGCGAGTGCATCACCATAGCCGACAAGAAAGAGGTGTGGCAGATGGAAATCGTCGGTGCAGGTCCCGACAAGATCGGCGGCCTTTGGGCGGCACAGCGCGTGCCGGACGACCACATAGCCGTCAGCGCCAATATACCGCGCATCGGACGGCTGCAGCGCATGAATCCCGACTACTTCATGTGCTCGGACAGCATCGAGGCGGTGGCCAAACGCTACAACCTTTGGGACGGACAGGGCGACTTCATCTGGTGGAAAGCCTTCAACACCTCGTGGGCCAACGGCAAGAACTTCCGCGAACGCGAATACTTCATCTTCAACAGCCTGGCACCCTCGCAGGGTTTCACGATGGACATGGCCGAGCTGCCCTTCTCGGTGAAGCCCGACTCGCCGGTCGACGTCACCGACGTGATGCGCCTGCTGCGCTCTACCTACGAGGGCACAGAGATGGACATGACGAAAAACCTCAAGGTGGTGGTGGACCGCAAGCGCGAGGACGGCAGCAAATACAAAGACACGGTGGTCAGCCCCGTGGCCAACCCCTGGCTGGGCAGCACGATGCAGCAGACGCTGAACATGTTGGCTCCCGGCACCATCGACTTCAAGCGCACGGTGAGTGTGGCATGGTGTTCCTACTCGTTTGTGGCGCAGCTGCGCGACTGGCTGCCCGACGCGGTGGGCGGCATCTGCTGGGTGGCACTCGACAACCCCGGCCAGAGCCCGCGCGTGCCCATCTTCTGCGGCACCACCGAGCTGCCTGCAGCCTTCGCCACCTGCGGCCAAAAGAATTACGTGCCCGACGCCGCCCTGTGGCAATACCGACGCGCCAACAAGCTGGCCACTGTGCAGTGGCAGCGCACCAAGAAACAGCACATGAACGCCGTGCTGCACCACGAAGGCAAAGCCTTCAGCGGACTGAAAAGCCTCGAAGACGGCATCAAGGGCATGAAAGACCCCAGCAAAGCCGGCAAACAACTGAATGCCTACACCAAGCAGATATACGACGGCACCGTCGAGGCCTGGGCAGAGCTGGAATCGCAATACTGGCACATGTTCGGCATGGGATTTTAAAAAATGAAAAGTGAAAACTGATAATTGAAAGTATGAGACGACTTTTTGTTTTTGTCATAGCGCTGCTGCCGCTGGTGGCCACAGCGCAGAATGTGAAGATTCCGAAGGGTGCCAACGAGTTCACCTATTGGCAGATTGAGTACGGCGAACAGAACGACACCACAGAAGTCTATGTGCACCGCGACAACGACGTCGTTACCATCGTCACGCAGCAGCCCGAGGGCGAGCTCATCCCCGGCTATTGCCAGACGGTCACCGAGGTGGACTATGCACAGGACAGCATAACAGTCAACGCTTACTATGACGACTCCATCTACTTCTACCGCACGGGCTTCTCGCGCAGCGATCTGGAGTGGAAAAAGGAAAACGGAAAGTGGAAAACCTCCGTCAACAGCAACACGCTGGAGTTCGAAATGGACGAAAAGGCACCTGTCAACGTCAATCCTCTGCCCCACTACGGACTGAACAAAGGGGTGTTACGCTCGTTTATTCGCAACGGGCAGAAACGCCTCGTGCTGGCCAAAGCGGAGAAAATAAATTGGGGTATCTGCCGTCCATCATCAATAATACTTCCTTCGCGCCGCGTCTCGCCGCGTGAGCTTGACCGCATCATGAAGGAACGCCTCGTTGTCACCACCCGCATCTTCGACCACGAGCAGATATGCTGGGGCAAGGCGAATGCCCATATCGACGGCGGCCTGCAGGCTGTGCCCAGCGACACGGTGCTGCACTATGCCGGCGGCACCCTCATACTGAAGCGCGTCGAGCTGCCACACCTGCCGCACCACTACCAGCACTTCGTGGAGCTGCACCAGCAGAGCAACGGCGACGCCTACGACCGCACGGGGTCGCTCTTCATCGTCACGCCAGGCTTCTTCGAGGGCATCAACAACCACCCCGACAGTTTGCCTGTCTTCACCGGCCGCGACGGCCAGCGCTACCAGGGCATGATGGACACGGGCAGCTACCAGCCCCCCATCGAGCTGGTGCGCTTCTTCACCCCCTTCGGTGTGGGCCACTTCAACGAGCGCATGGCGGGCTACGGCATCGACTGGCGCGACGAGACTTTCTACCGTCAGGAGATTACCGACCTCTACTACCGCTGCATGGATGACCAGAGTGTATGCATCGGCATATGGATTGGCAACTACGACGCCGGCGGCCATCGGGTCACCGTGGATATTAAGTCGTATCCCAACGATTACGTGTGGGAGGAACCGGGAGAAGAGAGTGAATTCCCCGGCGAAGTCGTCTCTCTCTTCAACACCTGCAATGTCCTCGAAATGGCTGGTCAGAACTACGGAAAGCTCTTCGCCACCGACTCGCTGACGGTAACATTCAGACTTGAAGACATCGGTCAGTCTGCCGAGTTGCGTTACATCAGCACCGGCCATGGCGGCTGGGGCGAGGGCGACGAGTTCGTGCCCAAGACCAACACCATCCTCATCGACGGCAAGCCCGTCTTCACACACACCCCCTGGCGGCAGGACTGCGGCTGCTACCGCGACCTCAACCCGGTGAGCGGCAACTTCTGGAACGGCCTCAGCAGCTCCGACTTCTCGCGCAGCGGCTGGTGTCCCGGCACGGCTACGCAGCCTGTCTACTTCGACCTCTCGCCCTGGGCCGACGGCAAGGAGCACACCCTCACCGTGGCCATCCCGCAGGGCAAGCCCGTGGAGGGCATGTTCAGCCACTGGGCCGTCAGCGGCGTGCTCATCGTTGAGTACTAAATCGCTATCAGCTAAAAGTTAAAAATGAAAAGTGAAAAAATATAAAGTGAAAGGTTAAACGTGAAAAGGTATTGTCTTTTCACTGCCTTTCACTCACCTTCACTCCTTTTGAATCCTTTTTCACTTTTCATTTTTAACTTTTCCTTTTTTTGCTTTCTATACTTTTCCTGCGACGTCGGCACATCACTAAAAACGACCTTGATGTCGGCGGCTCATGTTGTCCTGTTGCATGGCGCAACCGAGGGATTGAGCAGCAACACATGTTGCCAAAATAGATATTTTTTTTTCGAAAAAATAAACAAATTTCGATATACGCGTATCGAATTAGAAAAAGTTTCAGCCTGATAATCTGCACCTTATATGAAAGAAGAAAAGATTTATTTTGCAGAATGATTTTATTTTGTACTTTTGCGGCATCGAACTGAAGAAAAGAGTGCTTTGAAAAGAAATAGAGCAATGATAACGTTTTAGGATTAATAGAATATTTGACCGGCAGCGAGCAAAATAATAAAACGGAAACCGTTTAATCTAAAGTGCCTCGCTGCTTTTTTTGAAAAAATGCCATTGCATCCCCGATTTTTGCCACGGAATAAAAAAAAACTCCCCGCCGCACCCAGCGGCGAACTTCCTCATCAACACACACGCTTCAATATCTTTTATTCCGTGGCAATCAGGACTTTGGTAAAGCATTTGGCGCTTATTGACAGGAAGCATAAAAAGAAAAATATAAAACAAGAATAGAAATGACTACTATCAAAGTATGTGTCGGCAGCTCCTGCCATCTGAAAGGAAGCTATGCCGTAATAGAAGAAATGAAGCGTGTACTGAAAAAGTATGACGTAGAAGACCTTGTTGACCTTCAGGCGAGTTTCTGCCTGGGCCATTGCGCCTTGGGTGTCACTGTAGACTGCGACGGCGTGGAGCCCGCCGCACAGGGTTCGCAGGTGGAGCGCACAGAGGGTGGTTTCATCCTACACAGCGTCAATGCCGACAACGTAGAACAATTATTCGCCACCGAAATCTTCCCGTCACTGAAACTAAGCTAAATAGCGGCACGCTGAGGAGTACGTGCCGACAAAACTAAAAAACATAATGGCAAAATACATAGAATCGCGGACCGTGCAATGCAAGGACTGCTATCGCTGCTTGCGCGAATGTCCGGTCAAAGCAATAGAAATCAAAGGGCACCACGCCAGCGTGGTGGAGAACCACTGCATACTGTGCGGCCACTGCACACTGGCTTGCCCACAACACGCCAAAGTCGCAGTTAGCGAGATAGACCGGGTGCGCCAGCTGCTGCAGGAGGGGCATGTGGCAGCCTCGGTGGCGCCATCGTTTGTGAGCAGCCTGGGAGTGGACGACTTCCAGGTGATGCGCATAGCCTTGGCCAAGCTGGGTTTCACCGTTGTCGAAGAGACCGCCATCGGTGCCCAGGCCGTGGTCGAGGCATACAAAGAATTGCTCGTCAAAGGCGAGATGCGAAACTTCATCACCTCGGCATGCCCTGCAGCCTGCCGCATGATACAGATGTACTACCCCAAAGCGCTGCCCTATCTGGCCCCGGTCGATTCGCCCATGACGGCCCACGCCAAGATGCTCCGCAAAGCCGACCCTTCGTTGAAGGTTGTATTCATCGGTCCCTGCATAGCCAAGATGCGCGAAGCCGACGAGCACGGCATCGACGGTGTGCTGACGTTTGACGAACTGCTCACCCTCTTCGAGGAACGCGGCATCGACCTCACTACAATCAACCGCCTCTCGATAGCCAATGTGGACGGCGGTGCCAACCTGGCCAAAGCATTCCCCGTGACACGCGGCATCATACGCTCATTCGATACACTGCCCGAAGGGTATCACTATATGGCCGTTGACGGCGTGGACCGCATGACCAACGTGCTCGAAAACATCGAATCGCTCGACCACGTTTTCATCGAGATGAACTGCTGCCCGGGAGGCTGCATCAATGGGCCGCGCTCGATCAGCCGCGATGGCGGCATGATGAAGGCCGAGGCCGACATCGATGCCTATGTAGCCGCCGACCGTGCTTCGCACCCGCTGCACCCCACACCCAATGCCGGCGTCAGCCTGGCATACGCCCATCCGCGCCTACGCGCCACCAGCCGTCCGGCCACCGAAAAAGAAATTGAGGATGTGCTGCACCGCACCGGCAAATTCAAAAAAGAAGACGAGCTCAACTGCGGTGCATGCGGCTACGGCAGCTGCCGCGAGAAAGCATGGGCCGTGATCAACGGATATGCCGACATCGACATCTGCCTGCCCTACATGCGCAAACGCGCCGAGAGCCTGGCAGTGGACATCGTGCGAAACTCGCCCGAAGGTGTAATCATTGTCGATAGCGACATGAACATCGTTGACTGCAACGCCACCGCCATGAAACTGCTCGGCATGACCGGCCGGCCGGAAGACAATGTGGGCCGTGCTGTGTCACAGTATTTCCCCCCGCTGGAGTTTTACAACGCCTACAAACAGCACATCCGCACCGAAAACCGTTGCCTGCACATCAGTTCTACCGACGTATATATTTCTCTGACCGTCAGCTGGCTGGGCGAACAAGGATTGCTCTTCGGCCTGATGAAGGACATCAGCGACGAGGTCAACTACGACAAGAAACTCGACAAGGTGAAGATGGACACCATCAGCACCACCGACGAGCTCATCATGAAGCAGATGCGCGTGGCTCAGGAGGTTGCATCTCTCCTTGGCGAAACCACGGCTGAAACCAAAGTGGCCTTGCTGAAGCTGAAGAAAACCCTGACCGACGGCAAGATGGACATTAACGAGGACGGCCGCCCCGCAGACTGGAAAACGGCCAGGAAAGTGTGAGGGGGGATTGAACCATGAATGAACTGTGTATTGAATACGGATACACCTCGCTGAACCACTATGGCGAGGAACTCTGCGGCGACAACGTCGAAATGAGCGTGGCCGACGGCTGGACCACCGTGGTGCTGGCCGACGGCCTGGGCAGCGGCGTGAAAGCCAACATACTCTCAACCCTGACGAGCAAGATTCTCTGCACCATGATTGCCGGAGGTGCCGACATGGAGGATTGCGTGGAAACCATCATCCAGACCCTGCCGGTATGCAAGGAGCGCGGCGTGGCCTACAGCACCTTCTCAGTAATCCATGTCGACAATCAGGGCAAGGGTCACCTCTTCGAGTTCGACAACCCCGAAGCCATCTGGTATCACCATGGCCACACCTGCGACTTTCCGCGCGAGGAGATGAACATCTGCGGCAAACAGGTGTTCCATACCCAACTGGAGCTGGAAGAGGGCGACATGGTCTTCGTAATGAGCGACGGCACGATACATGCCGGCATAGGCCAGATGCTCAACTTCGGCTGGCAACGCAAGGAGATAATGGAGCACCTTGACGCCAACATCAACCCCCACATGTCGGCCCGCGCCGCCGCCTGCCTGCTGGCATCGGCCTGCAACGACCTCTACCTCGACCGCCCGGGCGACGACACCACCGTGGCCGCCATACGCGTGCGCCCACGCACCGAGGTACACATCATGGTGGGCCCGCCGGTGGACAAAGACAAAGACGAAGTCTACGTCAAGCGTTTCTTAGACGGTGCCGACAAGCGCATCGTCTGCGGCGGCACCACAAGCCAGGTGGTGGCCCGCTGCATGGGCCGCCAGCTGAAGACCAGCTTCGACTTTCCCGACAAAGAGGTGCCCCCCATCGGATTTATCGACGGCATCGACCTCGTCACCGAAGGCGTCATCACCATGCGCCGCCTGCTTACCCTCTCGGAGAAATATGTCTCCGTCAAAGACCTCACACCCAAGACCTATGCCAAGAAAGACGGCGGTTCGCTGCTGGCCAACATCATATTCGAAGAAGCCACCCATGTGGTCTTCTTCGTCGGGCAAAACGTCAACGCCGCCCACCAGGGACTGGATATCGACATCACCATGAAACTAAAACTCGTCGAGCATCTGGCCGAGAACCTGCGCCGCATTGGCAAAGAGGTGACAGTGAATTACGACTAAGCATAACATTGAGAAAGAGCTGAGTGAACCAAAGTTTAAAAGTCATGGAACAGAAACTTTTCGATACCAACGTACAGTGGACAAAATATCTTGTGCTGCGCGAAGTGATACGTCGCGCTTATGAAGGCGGGCTTGAAGAAGCCTACACAATACCGCGCACCATAGCCCCCGGCCCCAAGGCCAAAACCCGCTGCTGCATACACAAAGAGCGCGCCGTGTTGATGGACCGTGTGCACATGGCCATGGGTGGCGACAAGGAGAACCCCAACGTCATCGAGGTGCTATACGAAGCCTGCGACGAATGCCCGGCCGGCGGCATGATTGTTACCGATGTTTGCCGCGGATGCCTGATGCACTCCTGCAAGGAGGTATGCCCCAAGGGAGCCATCTCCATCGTAGACCACCGCTGCACCATAGACAAGACGAAGTGCATCGAGTGCGGCAAATGCGCCCAGGCATGTCCCTACAGCGCAATCATTGCGCAGAAGCGCCCCTGCATCAAGAGCTGCAAGGTGAAGGCCATCAGCATCAACGAAGAGGACAAAGCCGAGATCGACAACTCGAAGTGCATCTCGTGCGGAGCATGCGTGGTGAGCTGTCCCTTCGGCGCCATCAGCGACAAAAGCCTCGTGCTCGACATCATCAAGATGCTCAAAGAATCCGAGAACAACACGCGCTACAAAGTCTACGCCGTCATAGCGCCCGCCATTGTCAGCCAATGCCGCTTCGGGCGCATCACCCAGGTGGTGACGGCCATCAAGAAACTGGGCTTCCACCAGGTGGTCGAGGCCGCCCTCGGAGCCGACATCACCCTCTACAACGAGGCCCGCGAATTCAAAGAGAAGATGGAGACGAGCGAGAACCCGGTGATGACCACCAGCTGCTGCCCCGCCTTCGTGCGCTTTGTGGAGAACAATTTCCCCGAACTGAAAGACGCCATCTCGGGCTCGGTGTCGCCAATGGTGATGACAGCCAGCCTCATCAAGCACAGCGACCCCACAGCCCGCGTGGTATTCATAGGCCCCTGCGCCGCCAAGAAGTTCGAATACACGCTCGAGAAGACCCACGGCATGATAGACAGCGTGATGAGCTTCGAGGAGCTGCAGGCCTTTGTCGACGCACGCGGCATCGACACCACCCAATGCGAAGACACCATCCTCGACAACGCCTCCTACTACGGCCGCATCTTTGCCAAGAGCAGCGGCATAGCCCAGGGCGTGGCCTACGTGGCCAAGTCGATGGGCATCGACGGCGTGAAGCCCGTGGCCATGAACGGCATCGACCAATGCCGCCAGCACCTGATGCTGCTGCGCGCCAAGAAAGCCACAGCCAACTTCTTCGAAGGCATGGCCTGCGACGGCGGCTGCGTTGGCGGCCCGCTGAGCATCACACGCTCGCCGAAGAACGTATTCGATGTAGACAAATACGGCAACGAAGCCAAAGAAAAAGACATCGACGGCTCGGTGCGCCTCTACAAGATGACGCAGCCGGAATAAAGAATCCACCGCATGGCACAAACCCCTCAAATGCATTGCCACACAGCATTTGAGGGGTATTTTTTTATCAACTCACTATTTTTGCGTATCTTTGCACCATGAAACAACGTCACTCGTATATGCGCAAATACCGCTTCGCCAGAGCGCTGCCGCTGCTGGCAATGCTGATTTCGATGCCCGTCGGGGCACAGAGTCTGAAGATTATTTTTGCCGGCGACCTCATGGGCCATGGACCGCAGATAAAAGCCGCCCAACGGGCCGACGGCAGCTATGACTACTCGCCCTGCTTCCGCTATGTGGAGGACTACATCCAGAGCGCCGACCTGGCCATCCTCAACCTCGAGGTGACCCTGGCCGGGACGCCCTACACGGGCTACCCCCAGTTCTCGTCGCCGCGCCAGCTGGCCGAGGCCGCACAGCAAGCGGGCTTCGACATCATGACCACCGCCAACAACCACTGCATGGACCGCGGCCGCGCCGGATTGGAGCGCACACTGGACGAGCTCGACGCGCTCGGCATACCCCACCTCGGCACCTACCGCGACCGCCAGCAGCGCGACAGAGAACATCCCATGATCGTAGAGCGGAACGGCTTCCGCCTGGCCATGCTCTGCTACACCTACGGCACCAACGGCATCGAGGTGCAGCGGCCCAACGTGGTCAACTTTATAGACACCACCGAGATGGCCCGCGACCTGCGTGTGGCCCGCGAAAAGGGTGCCGAATTCGTAATCACCCTCATCCACTGGGGCATCGAGTATGCCACCAAAGCCAACCGCGAGCAAGAGCAGACGGCCCGCTGGCTGCTCGCCCACGGCTGCGACGCCGTCATCGGCGGCCACCCCCACGTGGTTCAGAACTTCACCCTCGACGCCAATGCCGACAACGACCGGCATCCCGAAATCGTAGTCTACTCGATGGGCAACCTCGTGAGCAACCAACGCGATGTGAACTGCGACGGCGGCATCATGATAGAGCTCGACCTGCAGCGGACCCCCAATTCAAACCACATAGCCCAAAACTGCCATTACATGCCCTATTGGGTGCACCGCGGCACGGTAGACAGCCTCTACCAATACTACATCGTGCCCAGCGCCGACGCCGCCACCCACCCCGACGCCTACCAGATAGGCGGTGCCGACCTGCAGGCGCTGCGCACCTTCGACAGCAACACACGCAGCCGCCTCGAAGCCTGCCGCCTGCGCAGCGGAGAGAACATAGAAGAAGCCGTCTTCTACCGCAACGCCAAACGCATCTATCCGCCCTCGGGCGGAGTGGTGCCGCTGCGCGGAAACCCAAATTTGCAGTCCAAAATGCAATAAAACGGCCACATCGCATACTAAAACGTTGAAAGAAACAACAATAAAAACACACATTTAGATGAAAAAGACAATCGTCCTCGCCCTGGCGGCGATGTTTGCAGCGGGCAGCGCAATGGCACAGCAGCCCGTGCAACAGCAAAAAAACAATGGCCGACCCGGTGTCCAGCGCAACATGCGCCCGGCCAGCGACACCGTCAAGAGCGACGGCCAAAGCGCCATGCGCCTCGGCGGCCCCGACAGCCGCATGCACCGCCACGGCGGCCCGCACGCCAAGCACCAGCATTGCCAAAAACAATGCCAGCAGAAACCAGCCGAGCTGCAGTACAACGCCCTCGGCATCGAGACCACCCTGGCCAAGGCCTTCCCCGAGGCCAAGAGCGCGAAGAAGACCGACAAATGGACCGAAGTGATGAATGCCAAAGGCAAGGTGATAGGCTACGGCGTATACAGCAAGCCCGCCAGCAACGGCATCAAAGGCTTCAACGGCGAGACCCCCGTGCTGATCACCCTCAACGCCAAGAAGAAAATCACCGGCGTCTATGCCCTGCCCAACATGGAGACACCCCGCTTCCAGCAGCGCGTTGAAGAGACTGGATTCTTCAACAACTGGAACGGCCTCAGCATCAAACAGGCCAAGAAGAAGAAGGTCGACGCCGTCAGCGGTGCCACCTTCACCAGCCGCGCCGTGGCCCAAAGTGTGCAGGCAGCACTCGAAAAACTCTGATTGTTTCGGTGCAACATCCTGCCACACACATATATACCGTGGGTATCAGCCCACGGTTTTTTTGTTCCCTCTCCCATAGCTCAAAGCCTTGTTCCGCAGTGCACCGGTAGTGCATATCAACGATACATCAACGATATATCAACGATATTTCAACGA
>JAZNSV010000002.1:0-4715 GCA_045591485.1 Bacteroidales bacterium
GATATAGGAAATGGGTACTTTTTAAAATAAAAGACACTTACATTTCGAAAAAAGTTTGTATCTTTGCACCCCAAATCAACGACACTATGGCTACACAAAAACGCGAAAACTTCGGCTCGAAACTGGGCATCATCATGGCCACCACGGGCTCGGCCCTGGGCCTGGGCAATATATACCGCTTCCCTTGCGAGGCCGGTGCCAACGGCGGCGCCGCATTCCTGATTGTCTACCTGGCCATCGCACTGTTTATAGGCACACCGCTGATGATGGCCGAGTTTGTCATCGGGCGCCGCTCGCGCTCCAACCCCATCGGGGCATTCCGCAAGCTGGACAGGGCTTCGGCCGAAGGCGGCAAGGCGAGGAAGTCGCCGTTCACCCTGGTCGGCTACCTCGGTGTGCTGAGCGCGTTCCTCATCCTAGCGTTCTACACCACCGTGGCGGGCTGGACGCTGGGCTACCTCGGCAAGTCTGTAGCCGGACACTTCAGCGGACAGGACCTTGCAGGCATACAGCAGCAGTTCAGCGATTTCACGAGTCACCCGTGGCTGCCGCTGGTGTGCCAGGGCGCCTTCCTGGTGCTCACGGCGGTGGTGGTGATGCGCGGCGTGAAGGACGGCATCGAGCGATGGAGCAAAATCTTGATGCCGCTGCTGCTGGTGATCATGGTGGTGCTCTGCGTCAAATCGCTGACCCTCAGCGGTGCCGAAGAAGGCTTGCGTTTCTTCCTGAAGCCCGACTTCTCGAAGATTGACGCCGGTGTGCTCATCTCGGCCCTCGGCCAATGTTTCTTCTCGCTCTCGATAGGCATGGGCGCGCTTATCACCTACGGCTCGTATATAGACCGGAGCGACAATATGCTCTCGTCGGCGGTGAGCGTGACGCTGGCCGACACGCTGGTGGCTGTGCTGGCTGGCATCGTCATCTTCCCGGCGGCGTTCAGCTTCGGCATACAGCCCGAGGCCGGTGCTTCGCTGGCTTTCACCACCCTGCCCATGGTGTTTCAGCAGATGACGGGGGGCTATTTCTTCTGCCTCATTTTCTTCCTGCTGCTGGTCATTGCCACCCTGACCTCGACCATCTCGCTGCTCGAGGTGATTGTGGCAGCTCTGAGCGAGGAGCTGCACCTCTCGCGCACCCGCGCGGCCATCATAGGCTCGGTGGGCACTGCCGTGATCGGCGTGCTGGCCACGCTGAGTTTCCGCCCCGGCAGCCCGCTGCACATTGGCGGCACCGCGGTGTTCGACCTGCTCGACCACGCCACGGCCATGTACCTCATGCCCATCGGCGGACTGCTGATCGTGCTCTTCGTGGGCTGGCGCATGAAACGCGCCGACGTGATGGACGAGATGACAAACGGAAAGTGGAAAGCGGAAAGCGGAAAGTGGAAAGTGGAAAGTGAAAAGGCAAATGATGAAAGTATTGTCTTTAACTCCTCTAACTCCTTTAACCCCACTAACGCAATCAAGCAATCAAGCAATCAAGCAATCACCCAACTTTCAACCCTCATCTACCTCATCATCCGCTACCTGGCGCCGGTGGCCATCGTCATCATCTTTATAAGCCAGCTGCTGAACTGACACCGGCGAAGGGCTTTGACCGACATTTTGTCAGTCGACATGCAGTTCGACTGACGATTTGGCTGTTTCGATACTTTTTTTGCGGCGTAATGTCATTTTGGCACATCAATTGTTAAAATTATCGTATCTTTGCACCGAAATTTTAACAATTCAAGATGTACAAAAAGACAACCATACTCACTGGTCTACTGCTACTTGCCGCATTGGCACAAGCGCAGCAACCATTGACGATAAATGAATGCCGAGAGCGGGCGCTGCAGAGCAACCGCACCCTGAAGCAGGCCGAGATGAAGCACGAGGAGACCGACGCCCTGGAGAAGATGGCCTTGATGCAGATGCTGCCCAAGGTGAGCGCCAACGGCGGCTATATGTGGATGGAGAAGAGCGTCAACCTGCTGAGCGAGGACCAGAAGAACCGCCTCAACACCATGGGTTCGAGCCTCGAGGCCGACATCAACGCCTCGCTGCACGAGCAGCTGAGCGGCGTGCCCCTGGTGGGCGACGCCCTGGCCGAACGCCTGAGCAACGTGGTGAACGGCACCGGCATCGGCGACCGCATCAACGGCATAGGCAACGAGATAGTGCAGGGCCTCGAAACCGACACCCGCAACATGGGCTTCGGCGTGGTCACCCTGACACAACCTATATATATGGGCGGCAAACTGGTGGCGGCCTACCGCACGGCACGCCTGATGGACGAGCTGAGCGGCATAGGCTACGACAAGGAGCGCGAGGCCACGCTGGTGGCTGTAGACGAGGCCTACTGGCAGGTGGTCAGCGTGCAGCACAAGCAGCGGCTGGCCGAGCAGTATGCGGCCTTGCTCGACACGCTGGAGCGCAACGTGGAGCTGGCCGTCGAGGCCGAGGTGGCCACCAAGGGCGACCTGGCCAAGGTGCGCGTGAAGCGCAACGAAGCCCAAATGTCGCTCACGAAAGCCAACAACGGACTGCGCCTGAGCAAGATGCTGCTGGCGCAGCGCTGCGGCATGCCGCTCGACACCGTCTTCGAGGTCAGCAACGGATTTGACAACCTGAGCACCGCAGACGGTCAAACACTCATGCAATCGAGCATTCAAGCAATCGGACAACCAGACATGCAGGACGTCTACACCCACCGCGCCGAGATGCGCATGCTGCGCATAGGCGACAGCATAGCCCGCGAGGGGGTGCGCATGGCGGCCAGCACGCTGAAGCCCAACGTGGTGGTCACCGGCGGCTACCTCTTCAGCAACCCCAATGTCTTCGACGGATTCAGCAACAGCTGGGGCGGCACCTGGATGGCAGGCGTGGCGGTCAACGTGCCGCTGGTGCATCCGGGCGGCATCTTCGCAGTGAAAGCCGCCAAAGCCAAGCAGAAAGAGGCCCAATACAAACGCATGGAGGCCGAAGAGCTGATAGAGCTGCAGGTCAACAAGCTCAGCTGCGAACTCGAGCTGGCCTACAAGCGCCTGGCCGAGGCCGAGAGCAACATAGACATGGCCAACAAGAACCTCGAGCTGGCCGACGAGAGCTTCAAGGCAGGCCTCTGCAGCAGCAGCGACGTCATGGCCGCCCAGACAGCCTGGATGCAGGCCCGAAGCGAGGCTATCGACGCCCATATCGACATCGAAATGAACAAGGTGTACCTGAAGCAGGCGCTGGGAAAGTAGCGGTGGGCAGGAGTTAAGTAGATATAGTAGACAGTAGTTAAGTAGTAAAGTAGTTAAGTAGATATAGTAGACAGTAGTTAAGTAGTAAAGTAGTTAAGTAGATATAGTAGACAGTAGTTAAGTAGTAAAGTAGTTAAGTAGTCAAGCCAAATGTGCCCTCGACGGTATTGTCTTGAACTCCCTGAACTCCTTGCACTCCATGAACTCCTTGAACTCCATGAACTCCTTGAACTCCTTGAACTCCCTGAACTCCTTGAACTCCTTACGCTCCCTAAACTCCATGAACTCCCTGAACTCCTTGAACTCCTTACGCTCCCTAAACTCCATGAACTCCCTGAACTCCATGAACTCCCTGAACTCCCTGAACTCCCTGAACTCCCTGAACTCCCTGAACTCCTTGAACTCCTTGAACTACCCGAACCTTAAACTTTAAACCTTAAACTTTAAACCTTAAACTTTAAACCATATATGAAAGAAACAAACAAATCACTTTTGGCCGGACTGGCCGCCGTCATAGTAACCGTGGGGGTGGTGATGCTTGTAGGCCTGCTGGCCATACATCCCGAGAAAGAGATAATCAGTGGAGAAGTCGATGCGTCCGAATACCGCGTGAGCAACATGGTGCCGGGTCATGTGGACACCATCTTCGTCGGCGAAGGCGACCGCGTGCGCCGCGGCGACACCCTGGCGCACATAGCCAGCAGGCAAATCGACGCCAAGATGCTGCAGGCCGAAGCCGCCCGCGATGCCGCCAGCGCCCAGAGCCGCAAGGCCCGCGGCGGAGCACGCAGCCAGCAGGTGGAGATGGCCCGCCAGGTGTGGCAGAAGGCACAAGCCGCCGAAGAGGTCTACCGCAAGAGCTACGAGCGCATCAAAGGCTTGAAGGAAAAGGGGGTGGTCAGCGCACAGCAATACGACGAGATAGAGGCCAAATACAAGGTGGCACAAGCCGACTGCGCCGCCGCCGAGCAGCAATACCTGATGGCCAAAGAAGGCGCACAGCGCGAAGACATAGACGCGGCGGCAGCCCTCGTGGGACGCGCCGGGGGGGCCGTGGCCGAGGTGCAGAGCTACCTCGACGACAGCTACCTCATAGCTCCCTGCGACGGCGAGGTGGTGGAGATTTTCGCCAAAGTGGGCGACCTGATAGGCACGGGTTCGCCGGTGGTCAGCGTTCTCGACCTCGACGACAGCTGGATGTACTTCGCCGTGCGCGAAGACCGCCTTGCCGGAATGAACAGCGGTGCCACCGTACAGGTACAGATTCCGGCCCTCGGCGAACAGACCTACCCCTGCACCGTGCGCCGCGTGCAGGCTATGGCATCCTATGCCACCTGGCGCTCGACAAAGATCGGCGGCCAACACGACGTCAAGAGCTTCGACGTCAAGGTGGTGCCGCAGGTCCGCATCGACGGCCTCAAACCAGGCATGACGGCAATACTGGAACAATAGGCGGTGGTCAGTAGTTAAGTAGACAGTAGTTAAGTAG
>JAZNSV010000003.1:0-16679 GCA_045591485.1 Bacteroidales bacterium
CGAAACCACCTCACCCCAAGCAGCTACAAAATTTAACAATAGTTAACAAAAACACCACAAAAATGACACATCGCCGCACACATAACAGCCTACGCATCTGCAAGTTACACCGATAAATACTCATAAAGCCCTCAAATACAGCTCATTCTCTATACCGGTACTGCATATCAACGATACTTCAACGATATATCAACGATATTTCGACGATTTTGATCGTTGATATATCGTTGATGTATCGTTGAAGTATCGTTGATATGCACTGCCGGTACAGGAGATGATTTGGAGAGGAGCTGTGTTTTTTTTCTTGTTGTTTTGTTTATTTTATGTATTTTTGCAGCCCGATTTTTGATAACCTGAAAGCGATGAACATCACGATAGCAGGCGACGGCGAGGTGGGCGTGCACCTGGCAAAGTCGCTGTCCGAACTGGACTATAACATCACGGTCGTCGACCCGCACTCGGAGCTGCTGAAGCGGCTGGAGAGCGAGACGGACCTGCTTACGATTACCGGCGACGCGACGTCGCCGCAGGTGCTGCGCGATGCCGGTGTGGCCGACTGCGACCTCTTTCTGGCGGTGCTGCACGACGAAAGCATCAACCTGGTGAGTGCCATACTGGCCAAAAAGCTGAAAGCCAAGAAGACGGTGGCGCGCATCACGAACGCCGAGCTGCTGAGCCCGAAGCACAGGGAGATGTTTCGCGAGCTGGGGGTGGACGAGATGGTGTGCCCCGAGCGCATAGCCGCCAAAGAGATCACCAACCTGCTGAACAACAGCGCCGCCACGGAGTTTTTCAGTTTCAGCGGCGGACTGCTGACGATGTATGTGATAAGGCTTGAGCCCGACTCGCCGGTGGTGGGCCACGCGGTGAAAGACCTGGCGCAGACCTACCGCGACCTGCAGGTGAAGGTGGTGGCGCTGCTGCGTGGTGGCGAGACGATTATACCGCACGGCGACACGGTGTTTCATGCCGGCGACCAGGCTTACATCATAGGGCGCGCCAACCAGGTGGAGACGATCAACCGCGTGGCTGGCAAGGAGTCGTTCAGCATAAGGCGCGTGATGATGGCCGGCGGCGGACGCATAGGGCGCTATGCTGCGAGCACGCTGCAAGACCGCCTGCGGGTGACGCTGATTGAGGAGGACCGCCGACGCGCGGAAGAGGTGGCGGCACAGCTGGAGAAGACGCTGGTGGTCAACGGCGACGCCACGGACATAGAACTGCTGAAAGAGGAGGGTTTGCAGGATGCAGACGCGTTTGTGGGGGTGACGAACAGCAGCGAGACGAATGTGCTGACGTGCCTGCACGCCAGACGCCTGGGGGTGCGGCGCACGATAGCGCTGGTGGAGAACACAGGCTTCATCAATATATCGCAAGACATAGGAATAGACACGATTATCAACAAAAAGCTTATCACGGCGAGCTATATAGCGAGGTTTATCGTCAAGGGCGACGCTGTGAGCAGCAAGTGGCTGAGCGGCACGAATGCGGAGGTGATAGAGCTGGTTGTGGGTAAATGGGCTCCGGCGACACGCAAGCCGATAGGTGCGCTCGAGATACCGGTGGGTGCTACGATAGGCGGTGTGGTGCGCGGACGCGAGACCATAATGCCGAGCCGCGAGCTGCAGCTGAAGCAGGGCGACCAGGTGGTGGTGTTCACACTGCCGAAGGCCATGGAGGCTATGGTGCGCCTGTTCAACTGATTTTTCCCCTCTTTTTGAGACGATGAGACAGAAGGAGATGGAATGAGCAATGCGAAGAACATATCGCGCGAGAGCTACCACATCACCGCTGGGCTGTGGATTGCGGCATCGGTGCTGGGAGCGCTGCCATACATTGTGTGGGAGGGCGATATGTCGCTGACCGACGCGATGTTTGAGTCGGTGAGCGGACTGACGACGACCGGGGCGTCGGTGGTGGCCGACCCGGGGGCGCTGCCGACATGGCTGCGGCTGTGGCGCGCGCTGACGCAGTGGGTCGGCGGGCTGGGACTGGTGCTGCTGATAGTGGCCCTGGTGCCATCGCTGCGCGGGAGCGCCACACACCTCTACTCTTCTGAATTTTCGGGCACGCAGCAAAGGAAACTGCATCCGCACATGTCGCGCAATGTGAGCCGCATGTGGTTGATATACATCATGCTGACGGTGGCGATGGCGTCGCTGCTGGCAACCTGCGGCAACAGTGTGGCAGATGCGATGTGCATAGCGATGAGCACGGTGTCGACAGGGGGATTCATGACTGCCGCCGACGGGCTGGCGTCGTACGGCAACGCCTCGCTGGCGGTGATCACGGTGTTCATGTTCTTGAGCGGCATCAATGTGGCTATGATCTACAACTTTGCAACCCTGCATTGGCGGCGGCTGCGCCGCAGCGACGAGTTTATAGTCTACGCTGTGATTTTCTGCACCGCAGTGGCTCTGGCCACGGTGGCATTCGGCCTGGCCGGCAACGGATGGAAGGAGTCGCTGTGCTATTCGCTGTTCCACATTGCATCGACGACGAGCACATGCGGTTTTGTGACCGCCATGCCAGAGCGATGGCCGTTTGCGGTGTCGGTGCTGACATTTTTGCTCATTGTGAGCGGAGCTATGGCGGGTTCGACGGGAGGAGGGTTGAAGCTGAGGCGGCTGATGACCCTGAGCCGGTACCTGCGAAACTATTTCACCCGGATGCTGCATCCGGGGGCGGTGCTGACGGTGAGGATAGACCGCCAGACGGTGGCGCCGGAATATGTGAACAAGATTTTCGGCTTTGTGTTTCTGTACATATTGTTCATCATAGGAGGTGCGTTTGCGCTGACGCTGTGCGGCATAGACATAGCCGACGCCTTCTGCGTGGCGGCGGCCAATATATCGAACCTGGGTCCGACGCCGATAGTGGGTGCCGCCGGGGCTGGGCTGTACTACACGATGCTGCCGACGGCGGCCAAGTGGGTGCTGATGGTGCTGATGCTGGCTGGCCGGCTTGAGATTTTCGCATTGTTGGCCATAGTGTCGCCATCGTATTGGAGAAGAAGATGGTAGTTGATTAGGGTAAAGGTTAAAGTTAAAAATTAAAAATTAAAAATTAAAGGTTTTGACTCTGTAGAGACGCGGCGTGCCGCGTCTGGATTTATAAAAGGTTTGAGAAGGTTAAGGTGTTTGAGTCTGTAGGGACGCGGCGTGCCGCGTCTGGACTTATAAAAGGTTTGAGAAGGTTAAGGTGTTTGCGCCTGTAGAGACGCGGCGTGCCGCGTCTGGACTTATAAAAGGCTTGAGAAGGTTAAGGTGTTTGCGCCTGTAGAGACGCGGCGTGCCGCGTCTGGATTCCAGCTAAAAGCTGAGAATTGAAAACGGAAAGGTTTCGCCTTAACTCCTAAACGAGAAAGACACACAAGTGAAATGAAGACTAACGACATAAAGGCAACGTTGAGGTCGACGGGCATAATGCTGGTGGCCGAGGGGGCTCTGATGGGGCTCTGCTTGGTGCCGGCGCTGCATTTTGCCGACGGCACTGAGAGGGCGATAGCCATTTGCGCCGCCTTCACGCTGCTGGTTGGTCTTTTGATGTGGGTCAGCTTCGACCGGTACCGCCACATCGACGACCGCCGAATAGCCTATCTGCATGTTGTAGTGTTGTGGCTCACGCTCACGGTCTTTGCATCGCTGCCGCTGCTGGCCACGGGGGCCACGACGAAGCCGACGCGAGCCTTCTTCGAGGCGATGAGCGGTTTGACGTCGACGGGTGCCACGGTGTTTGACACGGTGGCAGCACTGCCGGCATCGGTGCTTCTCTGGCGGTCGATGACGCAATGGTTTGGCGGCTTCGGCATAGTCCTGATGGTTCTGGCGCTGGCCCCGAGGCTGGGTATCAACAAGTACGCCCTCTACACGGCCGAGGCTTCGGGAGCCGACAACACGGGGCACCGGTCGGTGAACACTGCCACGACGGTGCGCCGCACGCTGGGTGTGTACCTGGTGCTGACGGCGGCATTTATAGCCGCACTGCTGGCGACGGGCATGGAATGGTGGGATGCGGTGAACCTGACATTCACCAACATATCGTCGGGCGGATTTTCGGTGAACAGCGACAGCATAGCCTCGCTGCTGCCCGTGCAGCAATACATACTGGCCGGAGCTATGCTGCTGAGCGGAGTGAATTTCACGCTGCTCTATCTCTTCTTCACCCTGCGCTGGCGGCAGATAGGCCACAAGCTGGAGCAATTCAGGTTCTACATAGTGATGTGCGTTGTGTCGGCGGCGTTCACCGTAGGTGTGCTGCGATGGCACGACGGACTGGGCTGGAGCGATGCCGTGCGCATAGGCACGGTGCAGACCGTCAGCGCATTGACCACCACTGGCTCGGTGGTGGCCGACACCACGGTGTGGTGGACTCCGCTGGTGTTTCTGCTGCTGATGCTGTCGGTGTGTGGCGGAATGGCAGGTTCGACGAGCGGCGGACTGAAGGTGATGCGTGTGCTGATACTGGTGCGCAACGCCAAAGCCACGCTGCGCGACCGGCTGCATCCGAGAGCCGTCACGCCGTTGAGGCTCAACGGGATGCCGGTGAGCGGACACATCAGGAGCAACGTGATGGTGATCTTCATGGTCTATGTGCTCACCCTGCTCACGGGCGTAATGGGGCTGATGCTTTGCGGCATCGGCGCCGAAGAGGCGATAGGTGCGTCGGTGGGATGCCTGACGGGCTACGGCCCGGGATTGGGTGCATCGGGCGGATTCGGCTCGTATGCCGCCTTCACGCCGTCGGCCATGTGGCTCTGCTCGCTGCTGATGCTCATGGGACGACTGGAGTGCATGACGGTGCTGGTGCTGCTGCTGCCGCGCTTCTGGAGACGATAGGCACAGTGGGCGAGGGCAGTTTTTTTCTTATAATTATAAAAAATTTCGTATCTTTGCCGCGCATTTGATATAGACTGCAAGCATGGAAAACACCGAACAGACAAAGACCAAGGAACCCATTGTAGAGCTTGACAACGTGACGATTGGCCACGACGGAGTACCGCTGCTGAGCGGTGTGGGGCTGCGAATGGACGAGGGTGATTTTGCCTACCTCATAGGCAAGAGTGGCGCGGGCAAGACGTCGCTGCTGCGCTCGCTCTACGCCGACCACCCCATCGAGAGCGGTGTGGCCAAGGTGTGCGGCGTAGACGTGGTGAACATTCGCCGACGCCGCATTCCACAACTGCGCCGACGGATTGGCATAGTGTTCCAGAACGCACGCCTGCTGACCGACCGCAACGTAGAGGCCAACCTGGAGTTTGTGCTGAGGGCCACGGGTTGGAAAAAACGCAACGAGATAGCGAACCAGATAGGCAAGACGCTTGCCGCCGTGGGCATAGCGGACAAGGCACAGGCCCTGCCGCAGCAACTCTCGGAAGGCGAACAGCAGCGCGTTGGCATCGCCCGAGCCTTGATCAACAATCCGAGCCTGCTTTTGGCCGACGAGCCCACGGGCAACCTGGACCCGTTGACTTCGGCGGAGATTATGCAGCTGCTGGTGGACATCAACCGGCAGACGGGCACGACGATGCTCATCTCGACGCACGACTTCATGATGATAGACAAGTACCCCGCCCGCGTGGTGGTGTGCGAAAACGGCACGGTGCGCGACACGGAGATGTGAGCGGCGCTGGGGCCATTGCCAGGGTGGGCGATGGAGCCGCACAAGCCACAATGGTCCAATAGCTAATGCGGATTGCCTGCATCCGTATAACAAAAAATGAAATATTCTGACCGTTAGCGGTACTAAAGAGATAAAGAATAAAATTCAGAAAAAAAATCATAGAAATGAAAAAGATCATTCTTATAATGCTGGCCGTGCTGGTGGCCATCGGCGGAGCCGACGCACAGAACCGCTCGGGCAAAGGCAAAAAGAAGAAGGACAACCCCGTGATTGTAGGCAAGCAGAAAGTGCGCCAAAGCGACTACGCGGAGTTCGACCGCTTCACCTCATTTTCGACCAAAGACTCAAAGCGCTACTTTACACCGTTTGACTATTCGACCCTGCCGGAGCTGACCCAAAAGCCGCGTCCGGAATGGGGCGAGATGCAGCCGGTGATGAACTATCTGGAGAAGGTGTCGCGCGCAGGCATGCTGATGTGCGCCATCTATGCCGTGAACCCTGCCATAGAGGATGCCGCCGAACGCACACGCCTGGCCCGCGAGGCACAGAAAGAAGCCCTCGACGCCATGATGGCATTCGACGCATGGAAGGTGAAAAAAGAATGGCGCAACAAGATACAGTACAAGGTGGCGGAAGTGGACTACCGGTACTTTAAAGGCGCGGCCTACTACAACGAGAACCACGACGAAGAGGTGATACACGTGGGTGTGCTGCTCTACTTCGGCACAAAGAAAGCGCCCATCATAGACACCGACACTACAAGCCGCACCTTCAGCGACATCAAGTTCTTCCCCAACGACGCCACTATCGTAGAGTCGTGGTACCCGCTGCTCGACGAGCTGAGCGACTACCTGAAGGAGAACGACCGCAAGGGTGTGCTGCTGACCGGCTATGCCGACAACCAAGGCACCGACGCCTATGCTGTGGGTCTGTCGCGCCAGCGGGCAGTAGAGGTGCGCAAAGCACTGCAGATGCGCGGCATCGACGTCAAACGCATCGAGGTCGAGGCCAAGGGCAGCGAGAACCCCATAGGAGACAACAACACCTACGAGGGACGCATACAGAACAACCGCGTGGCTATCAAGATTCAGTGACCGATAAAGAAAAATACAGACAGCTATGTGAGGCCGAGGGCGATAGAATACCGCTGTTTCAGCAGCACTGGTGGATGGAGCTGGTGTGTGAAGGCAAGCAGTGGGATGTGCTGCTCTGCGAACGCGACGGGCACATTGCGGGGGCTCTCCCCTACCTCGCAGGCCGCAAATTCGGCCTGCGCTATGTGCTGCAACCCCAGCTAACCCAGTTCAGCGGTCCGTGGCTGAGAGCCGATCTTGACGAAGAGAGCCGCCTGCGCACTATCGACGCACTGGCCGCTCAAGTCGACGGACTTGGTCTGGCACTCTACATGCAGCGCTTCGCTCCCGGAATAGACAACTGGCTGCCTTTCTATTGGCGCGGCTACAGCCAGACAACACGATACACCTACCGCTTCGACCCGCTGCTGCCACTGGAGCAGTTGATGCAGGCAGCACAGCCCGAACGCCGCAAACGACTCGACCGACTGCAGAATGAGTGCACAATAGACCGCAATGTGCCGGCACAGGAATTTGCCGATTTCCACCACGATTACTATATGCGTCGCGACGGGCGCTGTCTTGTTCCACAAGATCTTGTGGAACGGGTATGCCAAGCCAGCACAGAACGCGGGCAGGGGCTCTGCTACGGCCTGCGCACCGACAGCGGACGCCTGCTGGTGGCCGACTTCGTGGTGAAAGACCGCCGCTGCGCCCACTCGCTGATGTCGGGCATGGCCGACGATGCACCGCGCAATGCCAACAGCCTGCTGTTCTGGACTCTTATCGGCGACCTGTACGGCAAGACAGAGGCCTTCGACTTCGAAGGCAGCATGGACCCAGGCATCGGTCACTTCTTCCGCAGCTTCGGCGCACACGCAGTGCCGCTGATGCAGGTGTGGCGCTGCCGCATACCTTTGGCAACAAAACTGCTGCACCTCAGATGAACATAAAACTAATAGTTGTTTCGAAAACCGATGTGCCTTATGTGCAGACAGGGCTCGACGAATACACTTCGCGCCTGCGACACTATTGCGATTTCGAGATGGTGACAATACCAGCTGTGAAAGGCAAGCTGCCCCCAGACGAGGTGAAGGAACGCGAGGGGGAGCAGATTCTGCGTCATGCCACGAAGGCCGACGCCGTGGTGCTGCTTGATGAACACGGGAAAGAGTACACCTCTGTGGGTTTCAGCGAATACCTGCAGAAGCAGATGAATGCCGGAGTGCGCACACTGGCTTTCGTAGTAGGCGGAGCCTATGGATTCTCGCCAGCCGTGTATGCCGCGGCGACACACAAGATTTCGCTGTCGCAAATGACATTCAACCACCAGATGGTGAGGCTTTTTTTTCTCGAACAGCTATATCGCGCCCACACCATTCTGCGGCACGAGAAGTACCACAACGAATGACTATTCGGCCAGAGCGTCGGCAATAAGGAAGATGCTGCCCGTCACGAGCACCAGATCGTCCGGGTTGGCAGCGGCGCGAGCCTCACGGATGGCTTCCTTAACATCTATATATTTATCGCCGGAGATTCCCAGTTCGGCTGCAGCAGCCTGAAGGTCGGCAACAGGAAGGCCTCGCGGCACCGAGGGCTGCGAGAAACGCCAGTCGAACGGCTTGCCCATACGGGAGAACTCGTTGTGGAGATGGGAAAGAATCTTGCGGTAGTCCTTGTCGTTGACACAGCCATAGATGACGTGTAACGTTCCGAATTGCATAGTGCCAAGTTTGCCAAGCATAGCATCGATGCCAGGGGCGTTGTGGGCCGTTTCGCAGATGGTGAGCGGACTGTTGGCGATGACCTGCCAGCGACCATGTAGATGGGTGTTGTCTACAACATGTGCGATACCTTTTTCCACAGAGTGTCCATTCAGCGGCAAGGGCAGCCGACGGACAGCTTCGAAGACGGTGGCAAGATTTTTCAGCTGATAGCTGCCTGCGAGCTGCGACACAAGGCCGAAACGCCATGCGTCGGCCTCGCGGCCGCCAGCCATATCGAGGTCGAGTACGTCGAAGAGAAGACGGCTCTCGTCACGGTTGGCGTCGTTAGTGCGCACGAGCCAACGCCGGTCGGCAAAGGAGATAGGCGCATTGCGCTCAGCGGCGACGCGCTCGAATACAGGTTTGGTTTCGGGTTGGGTCTCCCCTATCACAACAGGCACTCCCTCTTTGATGATACCGGCTTTCTCGCATGCAATCTTCTCCAGCGTATCGCCGAGAAACTGGGTGTGGTCGAGTCCGATATTGGTGATGACGGAAAGCAGAGGAGTGATGACGTTGGTGCTGTCGAGACGGCCGCCCATGCCCACTTCGACAACGGCTATATCGACCTTCTCCTTGGCGAAATAGTCAAAGGCGAGGCCGACAGTCATCTCGAAAAAGGAAAGGTGCAGGTCGGAGAAAAGGTGCATGTTGGCTTCGACGAAATCCACAACAGATTGCTGTGGAATCATCTCGCCATTGATGCGTATCCGCTCGCGAAAGTCTACAAGATGGGGAGAAGTGTAGAGGCCCACTTTGTAGCCTGCCTCTTGCAGGATGGAAGCGAGGAAGTGACTTACAGAACCCTTGCCGTTGGTGCCAGCCACATGAATGCTTTTGAACTTGCGCTCGGGATTGCCGAGGGCTGCCATCATATCGATGGTGGGCTGGATGTCGGCCTTATAGGCAGCAGCGCCGATGCGGTGATACATCGGCAGCTGTGCAAACATAAAATCGAGTGTTTCTTGATAGGTCATTTGTGGGGAATTGTATAGGTGAGACCACCGATGAAGAGGCCGCGCTGCGAGGGATAGTTGCTCCAGAGCCAATAGCGCTGGAAGGCCAGGTTGTCCATGCGGACAAAGAAGCTGAGGGCTCGATTGTGGCGGTATTCCACTTCGGCGTTGACTCCATAGCGCATGGGCAGCACGTCGTAGTTGTCGCCATACATCTTGCCCAACAACTGCCCCTCAAGATGGAAGAACCATTTGTCTTTGTAGTTGACATCGGCAGCCAAAAGGGCATCCCAATTGGGTCGATAAAGCATCTCGGTGAGTGCAAGTGCATCGCCATCGTCTTTAAAGTCGGAATAATGGTAGTAGTGGCCACCTGCACGCAAAGTGAGCATCTCGTCGTTGACAAAAGTAATGGTGCCACCGCACACGAAACGGTTGTTGTCGATATAGAGCGGACTGTAGACGTTTTCCAAACCATAAAGGCGGTCGAGTCCGAATGTCATATCGTTATCCATTATCTGGAGAGCCACTTCGGCATTGGCTTCGAGTTTTTTGCTAATAGACCATCGTGCATGGAATGAGAAATCGTAATGGCTGGTGGCCTTGAGGTCGGCATCGGGCGCAATATATGGATTAATGATGCGGATGGTGTTCCAGCTGTTGGCATCTATGCCACCGGTCACACCAAGACTGAGAACCAGATTGTCTTTCATCAGTTTCTTGCTGGCCACCACATCGGGGAAGAGACGGAATGCGACAGCGGTGTCGCTGAAGCCATCCCAGGCTGTTGTGAAGCCAGCGTGGAAATTGAAGCCGCTGAAGTCGAAGTCAACATAGGGATTGACCTTGACGATATTGCGGTAGCCACGGACCGTGTCGGTCGGAGCAGGAAGCGTGATATAACCTGACGGGGTATTGATGAGACCATAGCCCAACGGCATTTGGCCATCGTGATTTATCTTGTTGGCAAAACCGTCCCACTCCATGTGCAGATAGGCAACACCTTTGTATTGATTCTTTATATTGAATCCGTAGTGTACATTGCCACTCAGATTGAGGTGCAGTTCGTTGCGGCCATAGGTAGCCCAGAGGTCGGAGAGATGCACATTGGCGGCATAGCCGAGCTTGTTGACGTCGAGCTGCATATTGCTCACGCCGAAATTCCATGTAGCGACGTTGTACGAAGCACGATAGTCGGAGTTGAAGATACTGTCGCGGACCACACCGAGTACAGACTGCAGGGTGCTGTCGTTGAAGCCATAATAAAGGTTGTGGTCGTGCTCATAGCTCAAATCGGACACGAGCTGCAGTTTGTCGGCCACGATGTACTTGCCGAAGAGCGTCAGGCCAGTCTGGTTCATGTGGTTGGGGCCGTAATCGTGTCCGTCTACATCATGCAATCCGCCCCACGAGGAACGATGGTTGATGCGGATGCCATAGGTTTTCTTGCGGTCGCGCGTCGAGCTCCAGTAGAGGTCGGCCAAAGGACTCCAATAGTTGCCAAGACCGAGACGCAGGTAGTTGTTGTAGAGTTTGGTGGCAGGTTCGCCAACGATACGTGCCGCCTTGATGCGCGACGGCTCGTAGAGGGCTTTGAGGCGCGACGGCGTGATGCTGTAGCGGAAGTTGTGTTGCATCTTGTCGAGCGAATCGGTGATGACCGCCGGGAAATCAATCTTCTCGCTCGGTTCGATGGTCGGACGATAGGAGCCGCGCACCACCACACTCTCGTTGTAGCCGCCCCCCTCTTGTGCATTGACATTGCAGAATGCGAACACTATGCTTGCACACAAAATATATTTTAATGTCTTATACATAATAAACGCTGTTTAAAGTTCAATCACCATTTCCTCTTCATCCGGTTGCACCACAGCCTGCTCGGCAGCCACAATGGCGTCGTGCTTCTGACGGGCTATGGACACGAGCTCCTCGCCGTCATAGTTCTCTATAATACTCTGCAGGGTCTGCTTGGCTTGCAGGTTATTGCCGCGGGCATAGTAGATGTCGGCCCAGAGGATGAAGCTATATGCCAGCCAGTAGTCGCTTGAGGCGTCGCTGACTATTCCCTCAATCATCTTCTCGGCCTGCTTGTAGTTCTTCTGAAGCATCAATATTTCGGCCTGACGGCAACGGGCTTCGCCATTGTATTCGCCGTTGGCCGAATGCGTGATGTGTCCGTAGAAGGTATAGGCACTGTCGTGGCTGCCATTGTCGAAACAACTGCGTGCCATGGCCAGCCAAGCCTCCTCTTTCAGTTCGGGCGTGGCCTTGCTCTCGTCCACCAGCCGACGGCCGGCTTCAAGTATGTCGCTGTGACGGCCCAGAGCGGCGGCACAGCGCAATCCGCCAACCTCGCCCTGCAGCAGGCTGGCGTCGCTCTCGGCGTTCTCTGTCAGCCGCTGATAGAGAGTCGCGGCCTTGTTGTAGTCGCCCAATCCATAGGCTATGTTGGATGCATTGTATAGCGAACGCTCGCTGTACTGGTTGGTACCGGACGAAGCCACGGCGACATAGTGCGGCAAGGCCTTCTCGTTCTGGCCCTGGCGGAAATAGCTATCGGCCAGCAGCCAATGGGCCTTTAGCGTGAAGAGTCCGTTGGGGAACTTGCTGAGATAGCTCTCCAATCCTGCGGCAGCATTCTCGTAGTCGGCCTGCTGATAGCGCTCCTCGACAGCCAAGAAGGTGGTCGAATCCTGCTCCACGGTAGACACCGTCTGCTTCGTGGTACGCTTGACATAGGCGAAGTAGTCGTCAACCCGGTTCTGCGCAATGTAGATATTCTTTACGGTACTAAGGGCGTCTCGGGCCTCGTCGGTGCCGGGATACTGGGTCAACAGACGGTCAAATGTCTTCAGTGCCTGTTCGTCGCGCTCGGTGTTATAATATATAAGTCCTTGGTTGAGCAGTGCTGTCTTGACGTATGAACTCTGGGGATATTGCTTGATGAAGTTGTTGTAGTAGGTCATGGCCATTTCGTTATTGTCGCACATCATATATGTGTTGGCAATCTCAAGCATGGCCTTCGACTTGAGGGGAGAGTTGTCGAAACGCTCGAAGATATAGTTCAAGTAGGTCAGCTTCTCGCTGTTTTTGCCTTGCGCACCATAGGCAAGGGCTTTCTGGTAGGTGGCGTAGTCTGCATCCTTACCTTTGGTTTCAATCACCTTGTCGTACATGCCGATAGCATCGCTGAAGCGGCTCTGTACATAAAGGCAGTCGCCCAGACGATTGTTGACGTCGTCCAACATGCGCCGGTCTTTCTTGGAAGCGCTGCCTTTCAAACGTGCGGCCAGCTCGCCAAAGGCTTCCTGGGCTTCATCGTAGCGTTTCTTTTTCAGAAGGATATAGGCATATGTGTAGCGGGCGTCGTTGGCATAGTGCGAGGTCTTGTTGTAGGACGACAGCAGGAACTTGTTGAGCGAGGCCTCAGCTTGCGTCAGCTTGCCGGCACGATACTGCGACTCGCCAACCAAATAGTTGGCATCGGCGGTAATCCTGGGCACCGCATTTATTTTCACTGCCTTTTCGTACATGGCTTCGCCCTCGGCTCGCTGGCCTGCATTGCAGAGCTCGATACCTCTGTTGAGCACAGCGCGCTGGTAGGCCTGCTCCAGGGCGGCGTTGCGCTGAGGCACCTGTTCCAACAGGCGAATGGCGTCCTTGTAATTATTGGTCGAGCAATAGAGTTCGGTCAGGATTTCCTCGGCCTCCGTGCGGTGCGTGCTGTTGGGATATTTCTTCAGGTAGCTCTCAAACGAGCGTATGCTCTCATTATAGGCGTTCTGGTTCAGTTCGCAACTGAGCTTGGCGTAGTTGAAGAGGGCGTCTTCCTTGATCCGAGGGTTAAAGTCCATCTTTGAGGCCTGCAGGAACATGCTGCGGGCATCCATCTTCCGGTCAAGACGCAGATAGCAGTCTCCAAGTGTGTAGAGGGCATTCTGCGCCACGCTGTCGCTGCAAGTGGCCTTGCGGGCCAAATGCTCGGCAGCCGACTCGTAGCGGCCCAACATATAGTAGCTGTATCCCACCTGATAGTCGTTGTCCTGCGGGGTGCAGCTTCTGGACGATTCTTGCTGCGCCATCTCGCTGGCAGCATTGTACTGCTCTATGGCTCTTGCATATTCGCCGCGATTGAAATAGACCTCTCCAATCATTCGGTGTATTTCGCTGCGTTTGAAAGCGTCGCGGTCTTTGAGCAGCGAAGGCGCCATCTCGAGCAGCTCGTCGTCCTTGCCCAGATAGTAGTAGATGCGCGCTATGTAGCTCGGCGCTATCTTGGCAAACTTCTTGTCTTTCTGCAGTTCTTTAAAATTCTTGAGTGCCAAGTCGTACTGGCCGTTCATATACTGGATGTGGGCATAGTAGTAGAGGCTCGACGAACGATATTTCGACTGGCCGCCCACCTGCTGCGCAAAAAGGTCCGACGCACGGCGGGTGTCGCCTTTCTGGAAGTAGCAGTAGCCCATCTTGAAGTTGTACTCGCTGCGATGGTTGTATTCCACCTCTTTGGCCACCACCTGGCGGTAGTAGGCCAAAGCCTTTTCGTAGTCGCCACGGGCATAATGGTAGTTGCCCAAGTAGAAGCGCGCCATGTTGCATCGCGAGCTCTGGGGATACAAGCGCAGAAACTCTTCAAGACGGAAGCTTGCATCGTCGTTGTCGAGCTTTTCCGAGCACACACCCGCATAATAGCAGGCGTCGCTCACCACGAGCAACGGGCCCTCACCGGTGGTCCACCGGTCGCCCGCCACCTGGTCGTAGATTTGCTGTGCGGCAGCATATTTTTGCTTTTGATAGAGGTCGGTAGCCTGACGATAGAGTTCGCGTTGGCGCTCGTCAGGGGTCTCTTTCTGTGCCGATGTTCCCAGGGCCATGCCAAGCAACATTGCGGCTATGATTATGCGTTTCATGTTCGATTGATACATTGATATATGGATATTCACCTTTGCCAGAAAGGCAAGCTGTCGTCAATTTGGTTTGTTTCCTTTTTCTCCCATGGGCCTCGCAGCAGGAAACCGCTGGCCGGCGTGGGAGTGATTTCATACTGCAGGCGTCCGTCGGGTCCTATAAGCACGAATGTGGGATAGCTGACCACACCGTAGCGTTCAAGCAGCTTGTAGTTGCCATCGAAGTGCAGCCACGTCCAGTTGTATCGGTGGCCTTTCTTGTTGTTGCGCACGAAATGGTACATCTTCTGGAACTCGCGGTCGCAACAGACGCTGACAAAAACCACGTCTTTGTTGCGGCTATAGATGCTGTCGCGGAAAAAGGCCAGAGTCTCGATCTCGGACAACGAGGCCGGTTCGCCCACCCGCACAAAACTCAGGTAGACCCATTTGCCTTTGAAGTCGTCGAGGCTCACCATGTTGTGGTCGACGTCGGGCAGCTCGAAGCGGGGCATCTCGGCGCCGCGTTCACGCGCTCTGAATGTGGCAACAAGGCTCTGCGCCAGCCGTCGATGGTCGGCAAATTTGCTCTGCTGTCCCAGAGCCTCGGCCATGCGGCGCACCTTGACGGCATCATAGGCCGGATGGTAGTAGCTCTCCTTCAGCGCCTGCAGCACTGCCAACTCGCGCACTTGCTCGTTGCGCAGCAGCGGGTCGAGACCCACAGAGTCGATGTAGGTGGCAAGATCTCCACGCTCGACCCAGTCGACAAGCCGGTACAGCGGTATCCGGTTGGTGCCCTTCGATATGCTGCCCTCGTACAAAGCCAGAAAGAGGCGCATATACTGCTCGTCGAAGTAGCGCACCGGCTGGTCTGTTATGTAGCGGGCCACGAGCCGCTTGCGGCTGGCAAACTTCATGTCCAGCTGCATCTCGGCCAAGGTGTATTCTTCGTATCGGGCCAAGAACCCCTCCGGGTCTCCCGGCGGCACCAAGCGCCGCACCTCGGCACGCAATGTGTCGAAGTAGCGCCGCTGCGGATGGAACTTCGGGTCGAAATATATGCGGTTGGACACAATAAAACTGTCAACCACAGATTCGAAACGCGAGAGGCTGAGATTGAGCTCTCTTGGCTCCACATTCAAAAACTCTATCGGCAAAGGCTCCGGCGACAGAAAGATGTTGCGCTGCTCGTCGATGCTCCAATCGAACTCCGGAAGATAGACCTCGTAGGTTCGTCCCGGCTCGACATAAAACGACTGGCTGTAGTTCTCGACCTGCAGAAACACCAGGCGAGGATAGTTGGCATAGCAGCGAAGACTGAAAGAGCCGTCGGGGGCTATGACGGCGTCGTCCATCAGACGCTCGGTCATTGTCAGCATGTCTTCGTATCCGTAAAGTTCGACGCGTTTGCCGACGGCACCAGTAGAAGTGCCTTTCACCTGCACATTGGTCTGGGCTGTCAATCCTAAGAGCGAAGCCGCAAACAACAGAGTCAGCATGAGACGTTTCTTCATCGTTCTTTATTGTTCAAATCCGTATATACAAACGCCGCGCCTCACATTTTATTGTTCACAGCAAAAAAAATATCCAATTTTCAAAAAAATTGTATATTTGCACCGTGGAAATAAAGAGAATATGGAACATTCGCAGAAATCTAAGTCACTGATTATCTTAAAGTCGACCCTGAGCCGTTTGCCTCTCTACTATTGCTACATTGAAGAAAAAAAACGTATCGGACAGCGCTACGTATCATCATCTGCCATAGCCGACGCTCTGTCGCTCAACCCAGTTCAGGTCCGCAAGGATCTTGCCAGCGTCAGCTCAATTCCCGGACGGTCAAAACTCGGTTTCGAAACCGAACGCCTGCTGGCCGACATGAAAACATATCTCGGATACGACAACTTCGAGGAAGCTGTCATCGTCGGGGTCGGCGGCTTGGGCCGCACGCTGATGTCATATAGTGGTTTCTCACAATATGGCCTCAACATCGTAGCCGGATTCGACACAAACCCTGCCCTGCAAGGCACCATCGTGGCCTCTCGCCCGGTTTTCCCGCTCGAAAAGATGCCCGAGATGATAAACCGCCTCGGCATACGCATCGGCATTGTCACCGTGCCCGCACCGCAGGCACAAGCAGTGGTCGACCTGATGGTCAACGCCGGTGTGCGCGCCGTGTGGAACTTCGCGCCAGCCCTGGTCAACATCCCAAAGGGTGTGATTATCAAAAACGAGAACCTGGCGTCGTCGCTCGCCGCCCTGGCCAACCAGCTGCGCAGCATTCCGGAAGAGTAGTGGAAAGAGGAAAGGGGAAAGGGGAAAGGGGGAAGTGGAAAGTTTTCCTGGTGGGGCAGCAGAACTTTCCACCTTCCCCTT
>JAZNSV010000004.1:0-2077 GCA_045591485.1 Bacteroidales bacterium
GTTTTTTTTGTATCTTTGCAGTCTGATCAATACATTACATATCTATGCAAAATATTCGTAATATTGCAATTATAGCCCACGTCGACCATGGCAAGACCACCCTGGTCGACCGTATGCTTCATCAGGCCAAGCTCTTCCGCGACAACCAGGAGACCGGCGAGCTGATTCTCGACAACAACGACCTCGAACGCGAACGCGGCATCACCATCCTCAGCAAGAATGTGTCGGTTCGCTACAAGGGCTACAAGATCAACATCATCGACACCCCCGGCCACTCCGATTTCGGCGGCGAGGTGGAGCGTGTGCTCAACATGGCCGACGGCGTGCTGCTGGTGGTCGATGCCTTCGAAGGCCCCATGCCGCAGACGCGCTTCGTGCTGCAGAAGGCCATCGAGCTGGGATTGAAGCCCATCGTGGTGGTCAACAAGGTGGACAAGCCCAACTGCGACCCCGAGGCCACGCAAGAGGCTGTGTTCGACCTGATGTTCAACCTCGGCGCCAACAACGACCAGCTGGAGTTCCCCACCGCCTACGGCAGCGCCAAAAACGGCTGGATGGGCGACGACTGGCGCACGCCCACCGAGGACATATCCTACCTGATGGACCTGATTATCGAGCACATTCCCGCCCCCAAGGTTGAAGAAGGGACGACGCAGATGATGATTTCGAGTCTGGACTACAGCTCGTATCTGGGACGCATCGCCGTGGGCCGCCTGCACCGCGGCACCCTGCAGGCCGGACAGGGCATCACCCTGGCCAAGCGCGACGGCACCCAGGTGAAGACCAAGGTGAAGGAGCTGTATGTGTTTGAGGGTCTGGGCAAAGAGCGCATCAAGACGCCCGTGGAGGCCGGCGAGATTTGCGCCGTGCTGCTCGACCTGGACAAGAATGTGGCTTTCGAAATCGGCGACACCATCTGCGACATCGACAATCCCGAGGCCCTGCCCCCTATCAAGGTCGACGAGCCGACGATGAGCATGCTCTTCACCATCAACAACTCTCCGTTCTTCGGCAAGGAGGGCAAGTACGTCACCAGCCGCCACCTGCGCGACCGCCTCTACGCCGAGCTGGAAAAGAACCTGGCCATGCGCATCGAGGAGACTGGTTCGCCCGACCAGCTGCTGGTCTACGGCCGCGGCATCATGCACCTCTCGGTGCTCATCGAGACCATGCGCCGCGAGGGCTACGAGCTGCAGGTGGGCCAGCCGAAGGTGATCATCCGCGAGATCGACGGCGAGAAGTGCGAACCTATAGAGCAGCTGACGGTGCTGGTGCCCGAGGAGTTCTCGAGCAAGGTGATCGACGTGGTTACGCGCCGCAAGGGCGAGGTGGGCACCATCGACACCAAGGGCGACCGCGTGCAGCTGGACTTCACCATCCCCTCGCGCGGCATCATCGGACTGAGAAACACCCTCTTGACGGCCACCAACGGCGAGGCCATCATCGCCCACCGCTTCCTGGAGTTCCAGCCGTGGAAGGGCGATATGGACGACCACAAGTACGGCGCCCTCATAGCCAAGGAGACTGGCGAAGCCACCGCCTACAGCATCAGCAAGCTGCAGGACCGCGGCCCCTTCTTCATCGAGCCGGGCGACAAGGTGTATGCCGGCGAGGTGATAGGCGAGAGCCTGCGTCCGGGCAACGACATCGTCATCAACGTGGTGACAGCCAAGAACCTGACGAATATGCGCAGCAAGAGTGCCGACGACAAGAGCACCACCTCTCCCGCCATCAAGATGAGTCTGGAAGAGGCCATGGAGTACATCCGCGAGGACGAGTACCTTGAGATAACCCCCACCAATCTCCGCATACGCAAGATTATCCTCGACGAGATAGAGCGCAAACGCGCCCGCATTGCAGCAGGATACAAAGACGAGTAGGGAGTGGAAAGTGGAAAGTGGAAAGTGGAAAGTGGAAAGTAAAAGTGGTCAGTGGAAAGTGGGGAGTTGGTAGTTGTTAGTGGTTAGTTGTTAGTGGTCAGTGGTCAGTGGAAAGTGGAAAGTGGAAAGTGGGTAGTTGTTAGTTGGTAGTGGTCAGTGGTCAGTGGAAAGTGGAAAGTGGAAAATAAAAAGTATTG
>JAZNSV010000005.1:0-27744 GCA_045591485.1 Bacteroidales bacterium
ATGGCTTTTTAGTCAGATGCAAAGATAAGGTTTTTCCCCGACATGGCAAAATCAAAAAATGTTAAAGTGTCCTTTTTTTCTTTTTTTCTTGCATATTTGGAAATTAGTGTGTATATTTGCACAAACTACTATGTTTGTTAGCTGACCTCAATATTCTCATTTTCAACTTTTTGTTTTGATATTTTTTATCAAATTTGGATTATTTTATCAATTTAATACACATCGGTTATGAAAAAAGCACTATTACTGGCGATTGCGTTGCTCGCGGGCATTGCAGTCCAAGCCCAGGTGACCACGTTTCCCTGGACAGAATTTTTTGAAAACGGCCTTGGCCAGTGGACCCTCATCGACCAAGATGGCGACGGCTACAACTGGAACCTCAACAGCTCAGGTGCCCGGTCGGGTTCCTACTGCCTGATGAGCGCGTCGTATGACTATGAGTCCCTCACCCCGGACAACTACGCTTTCAGCCCAGCCATCGCGCTGCCCGACGACGACGGCTTCGTGCTCGAGTACTGGGTGGCCAACTACTCTTCTACCTACCCCGAGTACCTGTCGGTCTACATCGTCGGCGAAAACACCGTGGCTGCGGTGACTGCCGCCGCGGCCGTGGAGAGCTACGAGGTGAGCAGCACCACCTACACGAAGCATACCGTCAACCTCAACGACTACGCCGGTCAGACTGTCTACATCGTCTTCCGCCACCACAACAGCTACGACGAATGGATGTTCTACATCGACGACGTCATCGTGCGCCAGACCGGTGCGCCGATGATAACTCTTGCCGGTCCGGCCAACACGCAGACCGGCACCGACGCCACCTTCGTCGTCAGCCTCTCCGAGGGCCAGGCACCCACCTACACCTGGACTTCGGTCATGGCTGATGCCGGCCTGGCCACCATCACCGGGGGCGGCGACACCGCCATTGTCAACTACAGCGCCGGCGGCACCGACACCGTCACCGTCGTGGCCACCAACGCCTTTGGCAGCGCCACGGCCTTCCGCACCGTGACCGTGGTCGACTGCGGCTCGGCCGTCGAGTTGCCTTGGACCGCCGACCTCAGCAGCAACACCGCCGTGCAGTGCTGGAACTTCGTCAACGCGGGCAGCAGCTCCAACAACTGGAGCCGCAGCGCCGGCAACGGCAACCCCTACCTCTCCTCGCGCGGCAACAACACTTGGGCCGTCACCCCGCTGATACAGATGCCCGCTTCGGCCGAGGGCGCCATCCTTGAATACAACGTGCGCGGCTACAACAACAACACCTACGAGGTGTGGGTCTCGCCCGACGGAGGCGCCAATGTCAGCGACTTCACCGACTCGCTCTTCGGCGAGACCTATACCGCCAACAGCTACGCCACCCGCACCGTCGACCTCTCGGCCTACGGCGGGCAGCAGATACGCATCGCCTTCCGCCACACCCACCAAGGCAGCAACAACAATGCCATGCGCCTGCAGGCCATCGGCGTGCGCCAGACCACTGTGCCGGTCATCAGCATCACAGGTCCGGCCAGTGTCGACGCCGGCGCCGGCGGCAGCTACGCCATCGTGGTCAGCGAGGGCACCATCGAAGGTATCAGCTACAGTTGGAGCTCGTTGATGGCCACCGCCGGACAGGCCACCATCGCCGCCACCGACAGCACGGCCACCATCACCTACTCCGCTGGCGGCGAAGACATCATCACCGCCACCGCCACCAATGCCCACGGCACCGCCACGGCCACCTACGCCGTCCATGTGCGCCAGTGCACCGACATCACCGAGTTGCCTTGGAACGCCTCTTTGAGCAGCAGCAACGGCATTGAGTGCTGGACCTTCATCGACAATGACAACAACAACTACAACTGGAGCCGTGGCGGCACGGGCAGCGTCAACTCCTACCTCAGTTCGCGCGGAGCCGACGACTGGGCCGTCACGCCCGCCATACAGATCCCCGCCGCTACCGCCGGTGGCGACGGCTGCATCCTCGAATGGAGCGTGCGCGGCTTCTCTGCCTGCACCTATCAGGTCTGGGTGTCGCCCTCGGCAGGCACCGACGTGGCCGACTTCACCGACTCGCTCTTCGCCGAGGCCTACACCAGCAGCAGCAACTACGCCTCGCGCACGCTCAGCCTCGCCGACTATGCCGGGCAGACCGTACGCATCGCCTTCCGCCACACCGGCGCGGGCTCCAACAACAACTCCATCCGCCTGCGCGGCATCGGCATACGCCTGACCGACGCACCGATTGTGAGCCTCAGCGGCGCCGCCACCACCAACGTCAACATCGCCGAGACCTACACCGCCACCCTCACCGAGGGTGTGTCCACAGGCCTCACATGGAGCTGGACCTCAACCATGGAGGCAGCCGGCACCGCCACCATGGTCGAAGCCGACAGCACGATGACAATCACCTACACCGCCGCCGGACGCGACACCATCACCGTCGTCGCTACCAACGCTTTCGGCTCCAACAGCAGAACCCTTTATGTCAAGGTCGTCGACCTCAACCCTGTTGGCACCTTCCCCTACACCACGGGATTTGAAGGCGCCAACACCGACAACATCAACTGGCAGCTGTCGAGCAGCAGCTCCACCAATGCCTGGGCCATCGGCAGCGCCATAAGCAACGGCGACAGCAACGCCCTCTATATAAGCAATAACGGCGGTGCCGCCTACGGCTACAACAACAGCTCGGAGACCCATGCCTACGCCTATCGCGTCTTCAACCTCGAAGCTGGCGAGTACAACTTTGCCTACGACTGGCGCTGCGTCGGCGAGCAGTCAGCCTACAGCACCTACGACTATATGCGTGTCTTCCTTGCTCCGGCTTCGTTCGAGCCCTCGGGCATCACCACAGGCCTCGACTATAGCTCTACTCCGGCAGGCTTCATGGCCCTCGACGGCGGCGTGGCTCTCGTGAGCCAGTCCACCTGGACCACCGCCATGCAGACCGTCACCATCACCACCCCCGGTCTCTACAAGATGGTCTTCTACTGGTACGACGATGTGTCGGACTCTGACGGCGACCCCGCTGCCATAGACAATGTCAGCGTCAGCAGCAACAGCTGCCCCAAGCCCACCGGCCTGACGGCTACAGCCGTCACCGCCAACAGCATTACCCTCGGCTGGACCGCCGGCGGCGGCGAGACCGAGTGGGTGGTCACCGCCGATGGCATCGACCACATGTCCACTACCAACAGCTACACCGTGACTGGCCTCGACGCCAACACTATTTATACAGTCGACGTGCGTGCTTTCTGCGGCGAGGGAGATACCAGCCTGGCCACCTCGCTTACCGTGCGCACCGAATGCGACGGCGGCAACTGCAGCTTCACCATCAACATGGTCGACAGCTACGGCGACGGCTGGAACGGCAACGCCGGCATCAACATAGCCCAGGGCGGCGCCACCGTGGCCACCGCCACGTTCCCCAGTACAGGCTCCTACAGCGACTATGCTCTTTCTGCCGACTTCTCCATCTGTGCCGGACAGCCTATCTCGCTCAGCTGGAATGCGGGCTCGTACGACTACGAATGTTCGTTCACGGTTGTGCTTGCCGACGGCACAGTGGCCTTCTCTGTCGATAGCTGCTCCACGTTGACGCCCGGCGAGGTGTTCCTCACCTTCGATGCATCGTGCAATGTCGAGGGTGAAGAGCCTGGTCCAGGCCCCGGCCCCGGTCCTGGCCCGCAGCCTCAGCCCGACACCTGCTATGTGCCCACCAACCTGCACCTTGTAGGCGCCACGTCTTCGGCCCTCACCCTCGATTGGACCCCCGCAGGCAGCGAGAGCCAGTGGCAGCTGCAGGTCGACGGCGGACAGCCCGTCAGCGTCAGCAGCCATCCCTACACCCTCTCCGGCCTGACGGCTTCGACCACCTATAGCGTCAAGGTGCGTGCCCTTTGCGACAGCGACAACTACAGCGACTGGAGCGCCGCAGTCAGCGTCGCCACCGCCGCAGGCGAAGAACCGGGTCCGGGTCCAGGCCCCGGTGACGGTATCGCCGACGTGTTCGCAGCAAGTGTCGTGCTCAGTCCCAACCCGGCCAGCAGCACGGTCAGCATCAGCGCCGAAGGGCTGCGCTCGGTTGAGGTGATAGATATGTCCGGACGTGTGCAGGGCGAGTGGAATGCGGCGAACGGCGAAATCAAGCTCGACGTCGGCCAGATGGCACGCGGCGTCTACTTCGTTCGCTTGCATGCCGACGGCTTCACCGCCATCCGCAGGCTGATTGTCAGCCCCAAGTGATGCACGCGGCATGCCGCGAATAAAAAAAAGCTCTGCCGACAAAACACTGTCGGCAGCGCTTTCTTTATGCAGTATGGTTCTACTATAAATTGCCTCGAAGAGGCAAACTCTCAATAACCCCACACTATAAGTGTGGGGTATATCAAGCAGATACAAATTAGCATCTCGAAGAGACGCACTTTCAAATATGTATTTATAGAAGTCTCATAATCATTTTCGGTGTGGTGGGGCCTCCAGCGGATTGTCGGGCCAGGCGTGCTTTGGGTAGCGGCGGCGCAGCTCTTTGCGCACCTCGAAGTAGGTCGACTGCCAGAAGCTGTGCAGGTCGCTCGTGAGCTGCACGGGTTTGAAGCCCGGCGAGAGCAGCTCCATCAGCACCGGCATGCCGTCCACCTGTGGAGTCTCTGTAAGGCCAAAGCATTCCTGCAGGCGCACGCGCAGCACCGGCGCTTCGGCTCCGAGGCGGTATTCCACAGCAATGCGGCTGCCCGACGGAACGACGATGTGGGTCGGCGCCAGCCGCTCCACGGCTTGCTGCTGCCCGTAGTCGAGGCGGCTCCACACCACTTCGCAGAGGTCTATCTTCTTGAGTTCGGCCACTGTGGCGGCTTTGCCCACGAAGAGCGGGCCCCACTCTGCGGCGCTTGCGCACACCGACGGGGTGTCCACCGGCGGAAGCTCCAGTTCGGGGTGCCGCTGGCCGACGAAGGCAATGCGCCGCTGCAGGTTGGCCACCTTGTCGGTGAAGGCCAGCATCGACGGGCCTTCTTTCGCTATGGCTTCGCAGACGGCACGCTGCACGGCGTCGCGTGTGTTGCCCGTCAGCGGTCTGGATTCCAGAATGATGTTCCCGATGCGTCTCTCTTTGCGGGCTATGATGGCTCCGGCCTTGCCGTCCCAGGCTATGATGTCGCGCTCGGTGGCGTAGGCTTTCAGGTCGGTGGGGTCTACGAGGCTGGCCAGGAACACCTTGCCCGTGCCGCCGGCCTTCTGGTGCATCGAGGCGGCCACAATCCATTCGGCTTCGGAGAGTGGGTCCTGGGCATCGATGCCTACAAGGTCGCCGCCCGACAGCTGGAACACGCCCACACCCTCTCGCCATCGCCTGCCGATGCGCTCGGGAAATGCCGACGCCAGCAGTGCCCCTGCGTCGTAGGGGTTTGCAGAGGTGTTGTCGTCGTCGGCCTTTATCAAGGCGGCGTATTGGTGTGCAGTCCTGACGAGGTGTGCCCAGCGGCCCCCATTGGCTCTGCGTTGGCGTCGCAGGGCGTCTATACGCTTAGCCAGCGAGACGTCGGCTTCGCCGGCCAGCGGGTCTTTCTCTTCGAGCAGGGCGGCTATATCGGCAGCGAGGGCCCGCTGTCCGGGGCTGTCGGCTGTGAGCAGCATGCGGGCTATGCGCGGATGGCATGGCAGCTTGGCCATGGCTTTGCCAGTCGGGGGAGCCTTGCCCTGTTCGTCCAACGCGCCGAGGGCGACGAGCAGCCTGCGTGCGTGTACTACTGATGCCTTCGGCGGCGGCGTCAGCCATGGCAGGGCCGCCACTTCGCTCTCGCCCCAGATGGCGGCATCGAGCAACAGCGCAGCGAGGTCGGCTTCGAGTATCTCGGGCTTCCGCTCGGGCTCCATTCGGGCTTCGTCGGCCTTGCTCCACAGGCGATAGCACACGCCGGGCGCCACACGTCCGGCACGGCCGGTGCGCTGGGTGGCCATGTCAAGCGAGATGCGCACCGTCTCCAGGTGGCTCAGGCCGCTCCGGGGGTCGAATACCATCTTGCGGCACAGGCCGCTGTCAACCACCACCCTCACTCCCTCGATGGTCAGCGAGGTTTCGGCAATGGGCGTGGCCAAGACCACCTTGCGCTCGCCAGCCGGGCTCGGGGCTATGGCCCGCGCCTGCTCATCGGTGGAGAGCATGCCGTAGAGAGGACATATCGCTGTTCCGTCCAGGCTTCCGTCAAGCAGCTCCGCCGTCCGGTGTATCTCGCCCTCGCCCGGCAGAAAGGCCAGTATGTCGCCTTCGTGGTTGCGGTGGGCTTGCAGTATGGCTTTCGCCATCCGCCCGGCTACGGCTGATGGGTCGGTTGCACCTATGCTGTCAGAATGGATTATCTCAACGGGAAACATCTTGGCATCGCAATGCAGAAGCGGACAGTGCAGTGCCTCCTGCAGGGCTGCGGCGCCTATGGTGGCCGACATCACCACCATGCGCAGGTCGTCGCGCAGCAGCTGCTGGCATTGGCGTGTCAGCGCAAAGGCTTCGTCGGTGTTCAGGCTCCGCTCGTGGAATTCGTCGAACACCACCACCCCGATGCCTTCCAGAGCCGGGTCGTCGAGCAGCATGCGCGTCAGCACCCCCTCGGTGACCACTTCGATGCGCGTCTGCTGCGACACCTTGCTCTCCAGCCGTATGCGGTAGCCCACCGTCTCGCCCACCGTCTCGCCCAGCAGCCACGCCATGCGTGTGGCTATCTGCCGCGCCGCCACGCGCCGAGGCTCCAGCACGACGATTTTGCCTCCGTCATCGGGCCGTTCTGCCAGGATGGTCAGCGGCAGCAGTGTCGACTTGCCGGTTCCGGGGGCCGCCGTCACAACCAACGCTGCATTGCGCTGCAGCGTGTCGTTCACAGCTTCGGTTATAGAGGCAATGGGCAGCGCTTCCAGTTCGCGTCGAAGCCTTGCGGCTTTCAGTATTTCGGTGCTGGCTTCCATCGGTCTTTTAGATTGATTTGAGGGTCTTTATCAGCTCCCAGTCGGCTGGCAGCCATTCTACGCTCTCCAACTCGGCGTTGGTGAGCCATCGCGCTGCCTCGTGCTCCTTCAGTTCCAAGTGCCCGCTCTCCACATGGCAGAGGTAGCAGTGCATGGTGAGGTGGAATGCCGGATAGTCCCATTCCACCGTCTCCACCAGTCTCTCCACAACGATTCTAGTCTCCAGTTCTTCCCATATCTCGCGCCTAAGGGCCGCTTCGGGGGTCTCGCCGGGCTCCATCTTCCCGCCGGGGAACTCCCAGTAGTCTTTCCATTCGCCATAGCCGCGCTGGGTAGCGAAGATGCGGCCATGACCGTCGTGTATGATTGCAGCTACAACTTCTATTGTCTTTCCCATCATGTTCCTATTGTTGAGCAAGTCTCTTATTCTGCCACATAGAACTCCGGTTGTTTGGGCGCCGCAAATGTGCGCTCGATCATGGCTACATGCGAGAGGTATTCCTCGTCGGTGAAGGCGATGGCACCTGTGGGGCAGCTGCGGCGGCAGGCCTGGCATTTGATGCAGATGCCGTCGAAGGAGGGCTTTCCGTCGGTGATGATGATGCTCCCCATGGGGCATACCTCGAGGCAGCGTCCGCAACGTGTGCAGCGGGTGCTGTCGCACGTGGGCTTGGCTTTGAGGAAACCGGCAGGGGCGTTGTTGGTCTTCAGGGGAGTGTAGTATTTATCAGGATGGGCTTCGCCGGGAATATGTATTACGGTAGGCTTGCCGGAGCGTATCTTCTTCGCCACCTGCACGGCAAAGCGGTCGAGGGCGGCGAGGTCTTCAGGGTTGGGCCGTCCGGCACCGAGGGTGTCGCTGAAGGCGTGTCGCGTAACCATGGCGACAGCTCCCACGGGCTGCAGGCCGCCGTCTTGCATCAGGCCCACCAGCTCCGCCAGCGCGTTGTCGTAGGCGCGGTTGCCGAAGGTGACGATGGCAAGGGATTTGTTGTGTGTTTGTGTGTGAAGCGCTTGGCGCACATAGTCGAGCGTCTTGTTGGGTATGCGTCCGGCATAGACAGGTGTTGCCCAAAGGACGATGTCGTCCGCCTCAAAGGTCGGAAGTTCCTCGCGCTCCTGCGGCAGTGTATAGGAGTGGTACTCTGTCGGGGCACCAATCAGCTGCCCCAGCCGTTCGCCCAGATGCTGTGCCACATGCAGGGTTTCTCCCGTAGGGCTGAAATAGTATATTTTGATTTTACCCATGTATTACATAACGAGGCATCAGCCCTTTTATTGTGATGCTGCCGTGAGGTGACTTCCAGTCAGAGTCTACAGGTTCTTCGTGATTCCTGCTGCTTCGGCGCCGAGGGAATTCAATCCTCCGCCGCCATGGGCATGGGTTCGTCTTCTTCGGTGGGGTAGGGGAGGAGATGGTGTTTATATATTGCCAGCAGGTTGTTGTTCAGCGCCAGCTCCACCTCGCGCATGGTGCGCTCTATCTTGTCGGGCTTCAGTTGGCACTCCCAGACGACGATGACCTGCCAGCCGTTGTCCTGCAGCAGGGCGTAGTTGCGCCGGTCGCGTTCCTGGTTGCGGCGTATCTTCTCTACCCAGAAGCTGCGGTTGGTCTGCGGAATCTTACAGCAGGGGGAGCTTTCAATTTTCAATTTTGAATTTTCAATTTGTGCGGCCTCCGGCCGCACACCGTGGCCGTGCCAGAAGCACCCGTTGACGAATATCGCCGTGCGGTAGGGACGCAGCACGATGTCCGGTTTGCCGGGGACACTCTTGACGTTCAGCCGATACCGATACCCGTGGCTCCACAGCCACTGTCGCACCAGCAGTTCCGGCTTCGTGGCCTTGCTGCGTATGTGCGACATGCAGCGGTGCCGCTGCTCGGGTGTCATGGTGTCGGTCATAGGGTGTTGCGGTATTCTGTGGGTCTTGGTTTCTGTTTTTCAGTAGGCGTACACCAGGCCATACTTCTCGGTCAGTTGACGGAGGGTGCCGTCGGACTTCATCTGGCGGATGATGTTGTTGACGAGGGCCAGCAGGTCGTCCTGCCCCTGTCGCATCAGCACGCCGATCTCGCCGTGGGTGAAAGGAGCGTCGAGCAGCGGCGCCGCCAGGCGCGGGTCGGTCTGCACATAGTAGGGGGCTTCCGTTATCTCGGTGATCATCACGTCGGCTTCGCCTTCGGCGATGAGCGAGGGTATCTCCTCGTTGTTGGGGTGTACGATGAGGGTGGCGTGGGTGAGGTGTTGGCGGGCGAACTGCTCGTTGAGGCCGCCGGGGTTGACCATCACGCGCACTTCCTCTTTGTCTATGTCCTCCAGCGAGTGGAAACGCACGGTGTCTTCGGTGCGGCAGAGGATGGTCTTGCCGTTGGCCAGGTAGCCTTCGCTCATCAGCATCGTGGCGCAGCGCGTTTCGGTGATGGTGATACCGCCCATGGCCATGTCGAACAGCTGCGGCTCAGCCTGCACGTCGGCCGTCAGCGTGGGCCACGAGGTGGGTACGAACTCCACCGCCACGCCCATCCGCTTGGCCATAGCCTCGGCCAACTCGATGGCGAAGCCCCAGTAGAGGCCAGTCTCCGGCTCGCGGAACGACAGCGGACGATAGTCGACCGTCGTGCCGACCAGCAGCGTGCCCCGCTGCTCGATGCGCTCTACGGTGGGCCTCCCCGCGAGGGAGTCCTCTTTCTCGCTGCATGCCGCCAGCGCCGTCGTCCCTGCCAACGCCAGCAGCGCGACGAGCAGCCAGATTTTGATTCTATTTTGCTTCATAGGATGATTCTGTAGTTTCCGTTCGTTGACTCGTCATTTCGATTGCAAAAGTAACACTTTTCGCCGGAATGGCCAAATATTTTTTCTGTTAATCCACAAGAGCTACAAGATTTCACGATGTGCGTAGCGCGAGCAGGAGAATTAATCGCCTAGCCCTGACGGGCAGAGATCTATTGATCTTATATATCGTTTCGCTTCGTGTCCCCGCCGCAGGCGGAATAATCTACAAGATCCACGAGATTTCGCAAGCGCGGAGCGCGAGCAGGAGAATTAATCTCCAAGCCCTGATGGGCAGAGATCCATAAATCTTATCTTTCGTTTCGCTTCGCGTCCCCGCCGCAGGCGGAATAATCTACAAGATCTACAAGATTTCGCGATGCGCGTAGCGCGAGCAGGAGAATGTGATAAAAGGAGAAACAATAATTAGCAACGCATTGCGTTATTCGTTCATGATAAACGTTGCAGCACAGCCGAGCGAGGCCGCCCTTCGTGCCGAGGTCTACGACATCGTCCGCCAGATACCGTGCGGACGGGTGCTTACCTATGGCCGTATCGCCGCCTTATGCGGCTGGCCCAATCATTCCCGCCTGGTGGGTCGCATCATGCGAACGGCACCCGACGCCGATCTCCCCTGCCATCGCGTCGTCAACGCCTCCGGCCGCCTCGCCCCGCACTACCCCGCCCAAGCCTCTATCCTGACCTCCGAAGGCATCCTCCTCACCCCCTCCGGCAAAGTCCCGCTGAAAGACTACCTGTGGGTAATAGAGGATTAAAAGGCTGTAGTTGATGTTCGGGGTAGTCTCATGGGTATTACAAGCATCGGTATTGCTGATCCGGTGCCATAGAGGCTGTTGTAAAAAATGCAAATGTTCAAAAGAATTAGGCTGTGTAGAAATACAAAAAAAAATTATAGAATTCCATTAATGAGAACGTAAATCCTCTGAAATTGAATCCTGTTTGACTGATTTAAACAAAGCGTACTTTTTTGCTAAAACCCTGGCATCAAGAGATCCATCCGATGTTAAACAGTAGCAATAAAAGAGCCCCAGTTCATCAAAAGAAATATTTGATAATAATATATCCACATAGGAGGCTTTTTCATCCATCTGTATATTGTCCGATTGATCGATAAACTTTAATATACCTGTAATGTTTCGACAGTAATAATCGATTTGCCCGATGTTCCTGATGTAGTTTTCAATATAGTTCAGATTATCTAAATTATGACTACATATCCGGAAATGAAATTCGGCTGCTTTATTTCCTGTTAGATTCTCACCAGATGACTTATAATAGATACCATCCCGTATCGTAGTATTAAATTTGAGTAAATTAAAAAAGGTGTTCTCAAACCGTTGGAGCATTATGGTTCTGTTTTGAGACTCCATTTCTTTACGTTGTAATTCAAGCTCTAGGTTAGTTTGCTTCAATTCTTTTCGCTGTAGTTCAAGTTCCTCTTTCTGCTGCATCATTGTGACAATTACACCGGCAAAAGCAAGCCCGGAAAACAATGCCCCTACAGCTCCGAACATATCACCAAAAATTCCGCGTTCTTCAGGTGAACTTATTTCAGCTTGGATAATAAAAAAGTATGCGACGCACAATGCAATGACGATAATCGCCACTTCCGCAAAAATAAGTTTATATTTGTGCTTCTTATAGAAAGACATCGGTTGTCCTGTTATCTGTTACCTGTTCAATATTTTGTCCAGTGTCGTATCAGTAAACGTGTGCCAAATTTCCAAATTGATGAGTTTGTAGTCGTCAAATAATTGCTTCACGAACTCAATCTCAAAAACCAGTCGCAGATCGTTGGGATCGGCTTTGGCTTGAACCTCATGTTTGGAGCCAATACGGGCAACTTTGATGAAATACAAGTCGCGAATACCCTTCTTCTTCACGTAGGGCATGAAATAGTAAAGGTGGTTTAGTTTTACCGTTGAAGGAAATTCTTTGCCTGTATAGTATATACACGCATCCTGTTCAAGGTATGGTGCGACATTCTCATTTTTCACCAACGAAACCAGAACGTTCTTCGACGTGTCCAGATATTTGTCTCTCGTGGATTTTGCTTTACGAATCCTGTTGTGGACAATCTCGTCGGGATAACTCTGTTGCAAGCTGAACAAATCGATGGGGAACAGTTGCGGCGGTATCATGTTCTTCGCCACCTTGTAAGCCTCATCGAAGTGGCTCTCCTCATGGTTTCGCGCATCGATATCGTTAAACAGCCTCATCAAAGAACGACCAATTGCATAAGAGAGGTTGACTGGTACCGCATTGCCAATCTGTTTGTATTGATCAGATACCGTTCCTGCGAACATCCATTCATCGGGGAATGTCTGGATTCGGGCATATTCGCGAACAGTCAGAGGCCGAGTTTCCGTCGGGTGACAGCGTTCAGTCTGTTTCTGTGCAGGGGCACATGTAAGTGTTAAGGAGGGTTCATCCATTGAAAGACGTCGAGCCATTCCCGTTTTCCCTCCTCCAAGGTAAAAACTGGCTCCCATGAATTCTTTTGCTACATCTTCCGGCAAATCGCGCCAGTCACCGCCTTCGGGTACCATAGAAAGCACTTTTCGTTTCTTCTCAGGATACGTCTGCCCTTCCGATTCAGGAACATCCTTTTTGTATAGCTTACCCTTGAAGAAAGCATCTCTAAGTGTCATTATTCTCTTGTAGGGTGCTGGCCAATGGAACTCGACATAGGGAGCAATATCGTTGCGGATGGCAACCAGTATAAGCCGTTCCCTCTTCTGCGGAACCTGATACATAACAGCCTTCAGCACACGGGGTTCAACCAATGTATACCCCAGCTCGGCTATGGCATTGCGGATAATCTCCAGAGTTCTTCCGTCATCATGGGAAAGGAGACCTTTCACGTTCTCTCCCATAAAGACTTTAGGCTGTATTTCTTTGACGGCGCGCGCAAGTTCGAAGAACAACGTTCCTCTGGTATCGTTCAAACCACCCTTCTTTCCGGCATAGGAAAAAGCCTGACAAGGGAAGCCTCCCGAAACAAAATCCACAAGGCCTCTTAATGGAGTGAAGTCGACTTTGTGTATATCCCCTTCCAACACATTCCAATCGGGACGGTTCAACCTCAAAGTCTCAGATGCCATCGGGTCTATCTCATTGAGAAGGATGTGACGGAATCCCGCGAAGTGCATTCCCAACGCCAATCCGCCAGCACCTGCAAACAACTCCAACGAGGTGAAATCGCGGAGAGGTGTGACGTGCATTTCTTCTTCCCACTTGCTATTGAGCATCATCTGGACAGGTTCTACGTCGGTCAACTCTTCCATGTAGAACCCCATCTTGCCATTGTGCGAGTGATATGGATACATTCCCGTTTCACCCCACCGCTGTGTGGTGGCGATGGATGTGCCAAGCAGGTCAGCCAAATTAGATGTAGATAAAAAAGTTCTCATCTTTTTTAGAAATTGTCAAACCCTTCATAAGTCTTGAAAGCAAGAAGATAAAGGCTCTTCATAATATTGGGGGATATCGCAGCCAACTCAGAGAACACAGTATTCTGATTGGAAGAACTGCCCAACTCTTTGATTACATCATCTAGTATTACAGGTAGAGCTTTACAGAGTTTCGCAAATGCAGTAGAATCACCAAACACGATTTCGTAGAATTTATCCATTGAGATACGACGAATATGCTCGTTTTCAAATCGTTCTTTGTCGACAGATGCAATCCATGTTTTATCCTGCGAACGTGTGGCAATTACTTCAACAAGCATACATGTGGCTTTTCCGTCTCGAATAATCTTATTCTGCATCTTCATATATGTTTTCTGGGAAGCAGCAGAATTCATTGTGTTATGCTTATTCTTAATCTCAACAAATATATGTTTGTCTTTATTAACAACATCAAAGCCTTCTGCTGGTACTTCCCAGCCATTCCCAGCATAACGGAAAAGATTCTGGTGAAAGTAACCTATATGGTTATTGTTGGATTTGTCCATCTGACGCATGCACTCCGAAGCAACAACCTCTTCCATTGTCCTACCATACACTTTCGCATCAAAAGTCAGTTTGATTGGATCAACAATATTCTTGTTGAATTCTTTTAAATCAATACTTGCACTATATCTTTGCACAGTTTCCTTAACATGCTTAAAGATATCCTTGTCCGAGATAAAACCCAAATTATACTTTCTCATATGCGTTGCTATTATGTGTTATTATTAAATTATTTCATATTTTCATCAATCATTCTATGCAATCTGTAACAAATAAAGTATATTTCCCTTCCCATTGATTGGTTATCGAGAATTGGCCAAAAGGATTCCTGCAATACTCATAGAGTACCACAGTAATCTGTTCTTCTGTCCAGTTGTTCTTTGTTTCTGACATAAATTGAATATCAAATCTATGCTTTGTTTAACAGACTAACAATCCTGGCTTTAATATTTTCATATGTGATGTTTAATCGACTCTTCGCAATAGCGGTGAGCCTTGAAGTGTGGGCCAAAGCGTCTCGTATGGGTTTATATTCTGTGGCATCTCTCTGTAGCGTCGCTTTCTTTATTTTGTCCGTTTCATCGTCGGCAATAGACGCCAATCTATCCATATCTAAGTAGGACAAATCAGAGTCATTCTCACGAATGTCAAAATTAATATTGGCACGCTGTTTTGCTGCATCGGCCTTGGGCTTCCATTCGTTATTAATTTGATTTTGTATGCCTTGAGGTATGGCAATCTTTTTCTCGGATATATATTGCCTAAGAAGATTTTCGGAAATAAAACATTCTCCGTAAGATGTTAGGTTGAACTCGGCGTCTTCTTGGATGTTTTTAACCCAGCCTTCAACTTTTTTTCGACTTGTCTCATTGTCTTTGGGCGGAATAAAGTCCTCTACTACAACATTAACTAGTTCTTTTGATTTTCTTTGTTTTTTGGTTATTCGTAGATTCTCAGAATCTCCGTCCTGGTTGATTTCTAAACGCCAAACATCCCAGTCATTTATTATAGTTTTGAGCGAAGATTCCAATTCAACCAATAATTCTTTGAATTTTGGATCATCAGGGACGACCCCTTCTCGGCTACTTGTAAAACGATCTTCAGCATCATCTAAATCATCAAAATGAATTTGTCCATACAGGTAACTTTGAACTATTCGAGCTATTGGAATATGTCGTAGGATATCCTTCTCTCTCAACCTGCCATTTACAAATAAATCAATAGTGATTTTTTCCTCAGTTCCTCGTATTTTTAAATCAGAAGGAGTCTCTACTGATGCTATAAAACCTTTGACATTTTTATTTGCCAATGTTATTGTTTTCTTCTTTTTAAACTCGCTATCATTAATATATGGATCATCTATATCATTCAATATCCATACGAACTGCGTTTTTTGTTTTATCTCATCTAACTCTTTTATTGTTATAGGGTTATCGTTGATGAATATGTTGAAGTTTGTGTCTTTAAGCGAGAAACGGAAATACAATGCAACAAGCTTAACAATATACTCAATTCGATTTCGGATTCCATCCTTTAAATCTTCAAAAATGATAACAGTCCCCTTATCTCCTACTATTTTATCGTATGATGCAAGTAGGGACTGTTCTGGTATTTCAAGACTGTACTCATTAGATGATACATCATCCTTTATGGCCATGTCTAGGCCAGAATTATCAATAACGCCACCAACAATAGAAGTCTTTTCTGTCTTTGTTAGAACCGTTATTTTCTGTGCGCATGAGAGTAGGGCTAGTTTGCCAATACCTTTTCGTCCAATAAAGGGACGTCCACTATCTGTATGTGTTTTATTGTCCTTGCGTTTGGAATATCCTATTTTTAAAAACTTGTTTTGAAAATCATCCTCATTCATGCCATTCCCATCGTCTCTGACAATGAGGAGTTTCGCTTCGCGGTCTATTGTAATATATACATTACGAGCATCTGCATCCCACGAATTAGAAATAGCCTCTCCAAGAACAGTGATAAAACTACGATATAGATTTCTCCCCAAATGGTTTAAAATGCTTAATGAAATGTTGAAGTTATATTGCTTCATATTGTCTGGTTTATATGATTTTTAATGCTAATACCTACTATTTCTCCCAATTTTGGTGGGACGGCATTCCCAATATAACGTGATGCTTTAACAATCGATACATTCTTTTCATCTTCAAAGAACTTATAATTCATAGGGAATGTCTGTATCAAAGCGGCTTCTCTGGCAGTAATGGCTCTGTTTTGTTCTGGATGACCAAATCGGCCATTACCCAGTCCTGTACATTGTGTGGTCATTGTTGGTGCAGGTTTCTCCCATACCATTCTACCATAAACACCGCCAAAAGAAGCCCCTCTTTCCGTCTTGTGGCATTGTAGTTTCAGCTCTTCTGGCCAGTCTCTCCAGCTTCCGCCATATGGCGTTGCCCTTATTCGTTGTTTGTTTATTGGGCTTAGTGATTTTGCCCTGTGCAGTGGGTCATTCGGAGAAGTTTCACCATCTTCTAATGGTGGCAGATTACCAATAACCTCACGCAATGTTATATAGTGTGCTTTATCATGTGTCGGCGGAATAAGTTTTATTTCACCTAATCTTGACGCAAGTAAAACTAATCTTTTCCGTGTTTGAGGAATACCATAGTCGGGACAATACACTGGACGAGCGTCAACAGAATAACTAAGGGATTGCAATTTGTCAATAAAATCTTGCAGTACTGGCTTCGCTTTGAAATTCAATATCTGCGTCACATTTTCCATTGTGACGATATCAGGTCTTACCTCCTCTACGAGTCTTCCAAATTGGTACAATAGGTCATACTTGTTGGGGTCTTTCTGCTTGTTCTTAAAAGCATAGGAGGAAAACGGCTGGCACGGAGCGCATCCGGCGAGAACGCGTATTGTATTTTTCCTCTTGGAGTAGAGTTTGTTTATTTCGTCACCCGTGATGGTGTTAACGTCTCTATAATTGAATTTGCCTCCAGTGTTTGTTTCGTATGCATACTGACAAGTCCAATCCAAATCATACCCAGCGAGAATATGAAAGCCGGCAGTCTTAAGCCCGTAGCTTAAGCCACCAATGCCACAGAATAAATCCACCACTTCAAAATGCGGTCGTTGTTGTCTTGTTTGCTTTGTGCTATGTTCATGATTTGCCATGTTAACTCTTCTATGTTATGTTTGTCGCAAGAAATCTTTTCAGCGGTTCCAAATATTCTGCATCCAGATTCCAGTGCTGGGGATTCTCGTAGTTGCGGTTGGGGTCCTTGATAAGTTCTTTTTCTCTTTTCGTTGTTCCAAGCAAGGCCTCGAGATAACCGTATATCTTGGTTTTCTTGGCGGGGGTGGTGAGGGGTGGCGGTGTCCTTCCAGGGATTTCTTGCTGCACGAGTTCATCCTCATAGTGCTGCCAGCAGTCGAAGATGGGCTGGTTATTAGGGTTGATGATATGCTCTAAAAGATCTTCCAATGTGCCTGCATCTTGATTGTTGGGTAGGAGGAAGAGTTCAAACTCGACTCCATATTTTTCTCGAATGGATAGGAGCTCTCTGCGGCGAGCCTCGATATCATCATCGGCATCGAAAATGACGAGATTCACGCCATCATTGTCGCTGTTGATGCGCATCTCTCGGATATTCATTTCGTGCGATAATTTCTGATAACCGCCAGTCGTGTTTCCCAAGAGTTCGCCAGTGTGGTTGATGCTGTGGTTGGGGGCATCCTCATGGAAAAGGTGTCGGTAGTAGTCGCCAAGGAATTTCTTGTCAGCCGCGCCCTCTACGAAAATACGGAATCGCTTCTTCATAGGGCGACACTTCTAAGTTCGACATCGTTCTCGCAGGCACCCCTCAATCCCTCATGTGTGAGCATATAGGCCTGAAGACCTTTCTTCAAGGTCCGCTCTAAAGTATACAGACGTAGATTGGGCTGATATTCTGGAACCTCTTGCAGCATTTCATTCAGGGAATACAATGTCTCTTTGCTGTGGGTGGAGATAAATAGTTGTTTGCCTGTTGCGTTGGCCAGGGCAAACAGTGTCTGCCACAATTTCCGATAGACGGAATAGTGTAGCCCGTTGTCTATCTCATCAATAAGGAGAACGTCAATCAATGGGTTGGCAGCGGCAGCCACCATGTTCAGATAGCGCCGTAGGCCATCGCCCATCATGCTGAACGAAAGCATCTGGGACATGTCTTCAAAACCGACATAGATATCATCTGTCAGAATCTCTATGCCGTTGATGCGGGCGTCAAACAGCTTCAGTAAGGTCAAAATGGTATCTTTCCGGTTTCGTTTGAACAGCTCCGCCAGGTCGTCAGCTAAATTGCTTGTCATCAAATCGGATGGAGTCAACCATGCCCTTTTGTTTTCAAGATATCCCTCTGCCACTTTCCGATTGACGACTATACCCTGCGAATTCACACGTAGCCAGCTATGATAACTCTGATTGGACGTTCCATTAGAGACATCAAAGTTCATCTCAAGCGTATTGACATATTTAACGGCACCCATCTGTTGTTGCGGTTCTTTCTGTGGTTCAGCCAACTCATCGAAGATGTAGGACAAGGCCATTTTCAAGTGTCGGGTAGTTCCACCAGTCATTTCAGCCTTCATATCTGGCGGAGTGGTAACATTCAAATTGTTGAAGAAATACTGAATATCTATAAATCTGCTGAAAGGCTTGCGAGCGCGCACAGCGTTAATAGCCTGAGGGATGTCTGGATTGGACATGCTCATCAGCATAGCAATGGCTTCAAGTACGGTTGTTTTCCCAGAATTGTTCTGGCCTAGAAAAACATTAACTTTTGAGAAATCATCTATCTTCAAGTGTTCGATACCCCTGAAGTTTTTGATTTCAATATTTCTAAATCCATCCATATCAATTTTGTATAATAAGCATTGCAAAAATACGAAAATATTTCAGATTGGCAAAATAAATTGTTTTGTGGTGCTTATTTCGTTGGTTTATAGTGTTGTGCGTCCGAGGATGATATAAATATACTGACAATTGTCTGCTGATTGAACGTTGTTTGATGGTGAGTTTATCAGTATGATTAATTTGTTGTAATGCTGCCAATGTATATTGAGTTGGAGACGCGGCGGTTGATGTTGCGATGGAGTTTGTTGGTTTTCTTCTCGTCGGCAGAGAGGGTGGGGATAGGGGCGGTGTTGGCTGCTTCGACGATGGCGTAGAGGAGGTAATGGATTGCGTTAATGTGTGAGTGTGTTAATGCGTTAGTCTGATTCTTGCGTTTGTTTGTAGGTTCGGTTTCGTGTTCCGATGATAGCTCGTCGCTCAGGTCGGGGAGGTCGAAGGAGGCCTGTCCGGATTGGCGTTCAACGCTGGCCATCAGCATGCAAACTTCGGCTTGCGGGGAGACGGCATAGATGTGGACGACATCGTCGGGACGGGCTTTGTCGGCGGAGAGGTTGGGATCGAAGGTCAGCGTGATGTGGAGGCCATCGACGTGGCAAGCTGTGAATGCAACAGAGGGCAATGGACCAATCGCGAGTTGCAGGGCTGGGTAGTCGATGGTGACTTTGCCGCCGACATAGGTGAAGCATTCTTTGTTGAGGTGCGAGAACTCGTTGGCTTCGGTATGTCCTTGGCTATGGGCATATTTGGTGAGGCCGCGTTGTAACATGGAGCCATATAGGGCTGCGGTCTACTGTGTGGCCTTGAAGATGGCGCGCTGGCGCAGCTGCGCTTCCGACTTGCAGTCGTTAAAGGTCTCTGCCTTACGGCGGATGAACTCCTTGCCGAAGCGGGTGCAATATACCGGTTCGCCGATTTTGCCGGAATTAGGACCGAGGGTTGGCTTGGTCTTTGCCATAGTGTGTGTTGTTGATGGTGACTATGGGTGTAACGGAGTTACAGCAGAGTTATTGTATAGTCACCATAGAGTCACCCAGAAGGGGGTACGAAGGGGAGCAAAAGGGGAGTAAAAGGAGTAGACGCGCATCCAATGTGTTAATGTGTAAATGTTTTTGAGCACCTACGCGCAGGAATATCTTCGATGGAGCCAAATAAACGGAAATTATCTCACTACTATCTTGCGTGTTGCGATTCCTGTCGCGGCAACGGCATGCAGCAAATAGACACCTGAAGCACAGTCATCTAGCCGAAAAACGACCTTAACGTCGGTCGACGTGACCGGGACTGATTTTATCTGGCGTCCAGCCATGTCGGTCGCTACGACTCTCTGCATTTCACAGTTGGGCGGTATCGTAAGGATGACCATGCCGTCGGTAGGGTTTGGGGAAACGGCAAAATCGTTGATGCTGACAGCACTAGCGATGCCTATGGGTAGGGGAGGCGTGGTGTCGCCAACGATGTGGACGGACGCGGTGGTGGTGTCTGCCATGCAATGGCGCGAGGCGATTAGGGTGATGGTGTGGCTGCCGGTGTCGGCGAAGGTGTGCGTCAGCGTGTTGTCGGTCGTGCCGAGGGCTTCGCCATCGTCGATTACCCACACAAGGCTGTCGGCATGCGCGGAGGTGGAGGCCAGGACGACCGTCATGGGGTCGGTGTCGTCGATGTGGCTCTCGAAGGCGGCCACGGGTTGCGGACGGCGCCAGCTGTCAAGTTGCTGATACACTACCGAATCGACGGCATGGCGGATGGCCGACGCAACGTCGGGGGCCATCTGCGAGGGCTCGAAGGGTATGCCCGTCGGGTTACGATGGAAGAAGAGTGTGTAGAAGGCGCACGCGGCCGCATAGGTGCCCGCCACCGAGGGGTGGCTGCCGTCGGATTGGTAGAGGTCGATAGTGGGGCGTCGGGTGCGCAGATAGCGCCACACGCGACCCACGGGGCACAGCGAGGCGTCGTAGGCCTCGGCCATGTAGGTGTAGCGCTCGCAGAGCATGCTGTCCATGCCCTCGTAGGTGCTCAGCACGGGGAAATAGGGGGCGTTGCCCTGGTCGCCGTTCTTGCGCCCCCACGTCATGTAGAACACCGGCTCGGCACAAGGCGAATGGCGGTAGACGGAGTCGACCAGCCGCTGGGCGTAGGGGAACACCTCGCTTTCGACCTGCTGCTGCGGGAACGACGGATACTGGCTCTGCTCCTGCAGCACGACGAAGTGCCAGCCGCCCTGTCGGATGAGCTCCATCGAGTGGTTGCTGCAATGCTGGCTGAAGGTGCAGCCGCCGGGGGTGTTGCTCTGGCAGGCGAGCTCGTCGCCCATCGACCGGGCAATCTGCGTCACCATCCCCGGCAGGTCGTTGACCTCGGTGTAGCTGTTGCCCACGAAAAGGACATTGGCGGCCGTCTGAGCATGGCAGAAAGTGCTGGTAAACAAGAAGAAAAGCAGCAGGCAGGTCTTCGCAATCCTGCGGCCGTCACCCGTGAGGATTATGTCGGGCGCTTGGGGCTTGAAGATTGGTCTTTTCATAATCACTAAGGTTATGTTATTCATATGATACTATGCTTGTTAGTTGGTGGATGTTGCCTGTTTCAATAAAGCGACATCGATGCAAAGATACGAAAAAAATGGAGAATGCCCAGCCTCCATATCGCCCGCACGGAAGAATTTTGATAAATGCGAATTACCGTCAATCAAAAGGATTTACGCATGATTAACGGATAATTACACGATGATTAACGTTACACAAAAAGCGAATTAGTGTAAAAAAGAAGAGCAACTATGCGTGTGCTCTTCTTTTTTGTACTCCCGCAGGGAATCGAACCCTGATCAAAGGTTTAGGAAACCTCTATTCTATCCATTGAACTACAGGAGCAGTTGTTATTGCGTTATTGTGTTAATGCGTTATTGCGTTAGTATGATTTAAACGCCATTATTTGTGTTTTATTGTATGGCGGGAAGTTTCTTTAATGCTTCGCTGGCGGGTATGCGGTGGATGTTGTTGTCGGCATCGCAGACGACAATGTCCTCTCCATGCAGGGCTTTCTCTTCGAGCATGCGACGCTCGGATATTTTCAAACCGTATAACAATTTCTCGGTTAGCAGTTGCTCATCTTTTTCTGACATAACTCTTGATTTTATTCAGTTTGTCCTCATCGTAGAGGGTTGATGTCTTCGTTGATTTCCCTTGTGCAACGGGAAGACAGGGAGTCTCGCTATTGTCATAAATCATCCAATAGTCAACCTCCGGGATGTATAGGTTAAAGAGGTTGTCAATACCTGCAATGTACCTACGTCGTGCTGTTGGCTCTGGAATATCGTGGCCACCGTTCTGTACACGCTCGGCGATACGCCGTAGCGCCAACTCTGGGCTGTTGAGCCAAAAGAACACAAGAGTGACAAGGTACCCTTTCGCCTGTGCTTGATGTACAAGATTGACATAAGAGCGTGTGGCGAGGGTAGTCTCGATGGCAAAGGATTCGTCGCGGCTGAGCAGTTCTTTGATGCGCTTCAGCATTAGTTTACCAGCCTCTATGGCCATGCCGTTAGGGTTGAATGGCGATAGGCCGCGGGCTATTTCATCGGCATTGACGAACTCGCGGCAGTCAAGAATCTCAGGCAGTATGGTGTAGGAAGCTGTCGTCTTGCCAGCTCCGTTGCAACCTGCTATTATGTAGAGATTCTTCAATGTGAATGCGTTAGTGTGTGAGTGCGTTAATGCGTTAGTATATTGTTGCGTTTTTTGACGGTGATTGAGGCGGAGTTCATCATTTTGTATATTTCCTCAAGGTGGGCTTTCATGGTGTCGAACCGATCAGTGTCAATGTGTCCACTTGAGTGAAGTACATCGAGCCAGAAGTAAGTCTCGTTGGCTTCCTTTAGTGAAATGGACAGCTTGTGGACAAAGTCCTGCGGGCTTTCGGAGCCTAATGCTTCACAATAATTTGCGCCAATACTCGTCCCGGATCTTAGTATTTGTTTCGACATAACATACTCTCCCTTCTCTCGAAGGTCGTTGCAAAGTGCAATTACCTCGATGGCAAAAGCCTTGCATTTGTCGTATGAGATGCCTTGTGTCCTCACTATCTGATTGTGTTATCGTGTTAGTGCGTTATTGCGTTAGTAAGTGCGTTATTGCGTTAGTGCGTTATTGTGTTAGTTTTTGATTGCGTAGCCACTAACGCATTAACGCAATAACACATTAACGCATTTTATAACTTTCTCTTGATCTCGATGACCTCGTAGGCTTCGACGATGTCGCCGACCTTGATGTCGTTGTAGTTCTCGATGTTCAGGCCGCAGTCCTGGCCGCTGACCACCTCCTTGACGTCGTCCTTGAAACGCTTGAGTGAGGCGAGCTTGCCGGTGTAGACCACGATGCCGTCGCGGATGATGCGGATGTTGCTCTGGCGGTTGATCTTACCGTCGAGGCACATACAGCCGGCGATGGTGCCCACCTTGCTGATCTTGAAGGTCTCGCGGATCTCGAGGTTGGCCACGATCTTCTCCTGCGTCTCGGGGGCGAGCATGCCCTCGATGGCGTCCTTGAGCTCGTTGATGGCGTCGTAGATGATGCTGTAGAGGCGGATGTCGATGTGCTCGGTCTCGGCCATCTTGCGGGCGCCAACGCTGGGACGCACCTGGAAGCCGATGATGATGGCGTCGGAAGCCATGGCCAGCGTGACGTCGTTCTCCGAAATCTGGCCTACGCCCTTGTGGATGACGTTGACCTGCACCTCCTCGGTGCCGAGCTTGATGAGCGAGTCGCTGAGGGCTTCCACGGAGCCGTCCACATCGCCCTTGACGATGATGTTGAGTTCCTTGAAGTTGCCGAGGGCGCGGCGACGGCCGATTTCCTCGAGCGTGAGGTGCGTCTGGGTGCGCAGGCCCTGCTCGCGGGCCAGCTGGGTACGCTTGGCTGCGATGTCCTTGGCTTCCTTCTCGTTCTCCATGACATTGAAGGTGTCGCCAGCCTGGCAGGCGCCGGTGAGGCCCAGCAGCAGCACAGGCTGCGAGGGACCGGCGGACATGACCTCCTGGTTGCGCTCGTTGTACATGGCACGCACGCGGCCAGCGATGGCACCGGCCACGATGGGGTCGCCCTTGCGGATGGTGCCGTCCTGCACGAGGAGCTTGGCGATGTAGCCACGGCCCTTGTCGAGGGCGCTCTCGATGACCACACCCTTGGCGCGCTTGTTGGGGTTGCCCTTGAGCTCCATGATGTCGGCCTGCAGGATGACTTTCTCCAGCAGCTCTTCGACACCGATGCCCTTCTTGGCGCTGATGTCCTGGCTCTGGTATTTGCCGCCCCATTCCTCGACGAGCAGGTTCATGTTGGCCAGCTCGGTCTTGATGCGGTCGGGGTCGGCGCCAGGTTTATCGATTTTGTTGATAGCGAAGACGATGGGCACACCGGCCGACTGGGCGTGGTTGATGGCCTCGACGGTCTGCGGCATGATTTTGTCGTCGGCGGCGATGACGATGATGGCGATATCAGTCATCTTGGCACCACGGGCACGCATGGCGGTGAAGGCCTCGTGGCCGGGGGTGTCGAGGAAGGTGATCTTGCGGCCGTCGGCGGTCTGCACCTCGTAGGCACCGATGTGCTGCGTGATGCCGCCCGCCTCGCCGGCGATGACGTTGGTCTTGCGGATATAGTCGAGCAGCGACGTCTTGCCGTGGTCCACATGGCCCATGACGGTGATGATGGGGTTGCGGGGCACGAGGTCCTCGGGACGGTCCTCCTCCTCGATCTTGTGGATGGTGTTGACAACATCCTCCGAGGCGAAGCTCACCTCGAAGCCGAACTCGTCGGCGATGAGCTTGATGGTCTCGGCGTCGAGGCGCTGGTTGATGCTGACGAAGATGCCGACGCTCATGCACGTGGCAATAATCTTGGTCACTGGCACGTTCATCATGGTGGCCAGCTCGTTGGCGGTGACGAACTCCGTCACCTGCAGCACGTTCTGCTGCTCCATCTCGTGCTGGAGCTCCTCTTCCATCTGGGCGTGCACCTTCTGGCGCTTCTCGCGGTTGTGCTTGGAGGTCTTGCTCTTGCCGAGGGGCGAGAGGCGGGCCAGCGTGTCGCGGATCTGCTTCTCGATCTCGTTGTCGTCTATCTCGACGGGCTTCTTCTCCTCTTTCTTTTTCTTCTTCTTGCCGGAACCCTGTTGCTGCTGGGCGGCGTTCTTCTGGCTCTCTTTCTTGGCCTTTTCCTTCTCCTTGTTCTCCTTCTTGGCCACCTCGGCGCCAATCTTCTTCACCTCCTGTGCGCTGACGGCTTCCTTCTTGGTGTGCTTGCGCTTGCGCTTGCTGCCGGGGGTGTCGGCGCCGTCCTTGGAAAACTGGCTGAGGTCGATCTTGTCCAGCACCTTGGGGCCTTCGAGCTTCTGGTACTGGGTCTGTATGAATTCGGGCTCGGGCTTGACAGGCTCGGCGGGTTTTACGGGCTCGGCAATCTTGACTGGTTCGGGTTTCGGAACTGGTGCGGGCTTGGGTGCCGGCGTGCTGCCTTTGGGTTTGGCGGCAGCGGCGGGCGATACGGCAGGCTCGCGTTTTTCGCCTTTCTTGCGCTTCTTCTTGTCGGGGCGCATGCGCTGGTTGATGGCGTTGAGGTCGATTTTGCCAACCACGTTGAAGGGACTGTTCGACTCGGCTGGAGCATCCTCGTCGTCGGCCTCTTCCGGTTCGTTGTTGTCGGCGTTTTCGACTGCGTCGTTGTCTTCCACCTCTTCAATTGCCGGGGTCTCAGGTTCGGGCTCGGGCTCTTGCACAGGCTCCGGTTCCGGCATGGGTTTGGGTTCGGGTTCTGGCTCCGGCATGGGCGCGGGCTCCGGTTCGGGAGCTGGGGCAGCCGCAGGCTTGGCTTTGGGTTCGGCCTTGGCTTCTGCTTTTGCAGCGTTTTTATTCGACGAGATACCCTTGATTATCAGCTCTTCGGGCTCACTTTCTGTATCGGGCTTGTTGTTGGCCTCGACAACGCGGTTGCTACCGCTCGGCATCAGCTCGATTTTGTCGGCCTCTTCCTTCACCTTGCGTTCGCTTTGGAAGGCGTTGGCCAGCAGCTCGTACTGCTCGTCGCTAATCTTGGTGTTGGGGCTCTGCTCCACTTGGTGCCCCTTCTTTGCCAGGTACTCCACCAGGGTCTGGATGCCCACGTTAAAGTCCTTGGCTACTTTGTTGAGTCTGAAACTTGCCATATCTTTGTCGAGTCCTTTTTTTGTTGAAAATTGAAAAATTGAAAATTGAAAGTTTTGTGTTTCAATTATTCAAATTCTGATTTGAGCACGTCGAGCACGTGGTCGATGGTCTCTTCTTCGAGGTCGGTGCGTGTGATGAGCTCTTCTTTTGGCAGTGCGAGGACGCTCTTGGCGGTGTCGCAGCCAATCTTGATCAGTTCGTCGATGACCCACTGCTCTATTTCGTCGTTGAACTCCTGCAGAGCCACGTCGTCGTAGTCCTCGTCGGTGTCGCGGAAGACCTCGATCTCGTAGCCGACAAGTTTCGAGGCCAGCTTGATGTTGTAGCCGCCCTTGCCGATGGCCAGGCTCACCTGGTCGGGCTGCATGAAGACCTCGGCTTTCTTCTCTTCCTCGTTGATCTTGATGCTGCTGATTCTGGCCGGGCTGAGGGCACGCTGTATCATAAGGTCGACGCGCGGGGTGTAGTTGAGCACGTCTATATTTTCGTTGCGCAGTTCGCGGACGATGCCGTGTATGCGGCCGCCCTTGACGCCGACGCAGCTGCCGACGGGGTCGATGCGGTCGTCGTAGCTCTCCACGGCCACCTTGGCGCGCTCGCCGGGCTGGCGCACGATGTTGCGGATGGTGATGAGGCCGTCGTAGATTTCAGGCACCTCGGCTTCGAGCAGGCGCTCCAGGAAAATGGGGCTTGTGCGGCTCAGGATGATGATGGGGTTGTTGTTGCGCATCTCCACCTTCAGCACCACGGCGCGCACCGTGTCGCCCTTGCGGTAGCGGTCGGCAGGTATCTGCTCGCTCTTGGGCAGCACCAGCTCGATTTTTTCATCGTCGAGGATGAGGATTTCCTTGTTCCAAGGCTGATAGACTTCGCCAACGATGATTTCGCCCACTTTGTCTTTGTATTTCTGGAAGATGAGCGACTTCTCGTAGTCCTGGATTTTGCCGACCAGGTTCTGGCGGATGCTCAGAATCTCGCGGCGGCCGAATTCGCTCATCAGCACCGGTTCGCTAAGTTCCTCGCCCACCTCGAAGTCGTCCTCGATTTTCAGGGCGTCGCTCAGCGCAATCTCGCGTGTCGGGTCCTGCACCGCGCCGTCTTCGACGATGGTGCGGTTGCGGAAAATCTCAAGGTCGCCCTTGTCGATGTTGACGATGATGTCGAAGTTGTCTTCCGAGCCGAAGTGTTTGGCCAAGGCTGCACGGAACACCTCTTCGAGGATGCGCATCAGCGTTTCGCGGTCGATGTTCTTGAATTCCTTGAATTCCTGAAAGGAAGCGCTCAAGTCTAATGTTTTCATCTTTGTCTATGTTTTTTCTTTTTTCTCTCTAAAACTTAATGGCCACGCGGGCGCTCTTGATGTCGCGGTAGGCGAAGCGCAGCGTCTCGGCGGGCTGTTTCTTGGTGGCGTGGGTGCGGAGCACGATGCCCTCGTCAGAGGCGTCCTCCAGAGTGCCCTCGGCGCGTTCGCCGTCGACGGTCACCACCTCCAGGTCGCGCCCCACGTTCTTGCGGTACTGCCGCGTGAGCTTCAGCGGCTGGTCGGCACCGGCCGAGCTGACGTCGAGGGCGAAGTCCTCCTCGTCGCGATCCAGCTGGCTCTCCACGGCGCGGCTCAGCGCGATGCAGTCGTCGATGGTCACGCCGTTGTCGCCGTCGATGTCGATGTAGATGCGGTTGTCGGGGGTGATTTTCAGGTTCACAAGGAACTTGTCCGTGCCTTCGAGCGCGGCATTCACCAGTTCTAATATCTTGATTTTCTCTATCATAACTACAACAAAGAGAGGCTTTCGACCTCTCTCATTCCGATGCAAAGATACGAACTTTTCCGAAACTGGCAAAATTTTCTTTCGCCGCCGTGCAATTTTTCGTTAATTTAACCTACCTTGGTGCTATCCGGTAGTGCATATCAACGATACTTCAACGATATATCAACGATATTTCAACGATTACAATCGTTGAAATATCGTTGATATATCGTTGAAGTATCGTTGA
>JAZNSV010000006.1:0-39307 GCA_045591485.1 Bacteroidales bacterium
ATCAACGATACATCAACGATATATCAACGATATTTCAACGATTACGATCGTTGAAATATCGTTGATATATCGTTGTAGTATCGTTGATATGCACTACCGGTAGTAAAGGTGGTCATATTTTTTGGCATGGAATTTGCTTGTAGTACTGGCCTCATGTGGGCGGCATACGAATCAACAATCGATGTTGATAACTTTGACACAATAAATATATATAAACAGCGTTAATGAATGCAAATATGAAAATCAAGCTCATACTCACCGCACTGCTGCTGACCGTCGCTTCCTGCATTCAAGCGCAAAACAAGGAACTGATGGGGCAGCATCAGCAACGTTTGGCATCGCTGCTGCAACGTACGGCTTCGGCGCCGACCGACAACGAACGCTACCTGGCATCGGAAGAAGCTGTGGCCGAACTCACTGCAGCCCTCGACGAAGAGCAGTCGGAGCGTTGGCGCTGGCAGCTGCCGCAGGTGGCTTCGGTGCTCACTTCGCCCGACGGACAGCTGCGTATTTTCACTTGGGCCGTGGTGCGCGACGACGGCGAGTTCGAATGCTTTGGCGCAGTGCAGTTCTACAACCAGAAAGAGGAAGAGTATCAATACAAACTGCTGCACGACAAGAGTGACGAAATAATGAATCGCGAGGAGAACGTGCTCACCGCCGACAATTGGTTTGGTGCTATATATCAAGATATTATACAAACATCGCATGGTGGGCGCACATATTACACTCTGCTTGGATGGAACGGCGTGGATATGCTTACCGACCGGCGGGTCATAGAGCCCGTCATGTTTAAGGGCGGCGAGCCTCAATTCGGCGCACCGCTGTTTCGCCGCGAGCGAAATCAACGACGCATCGTGTTGGAATACAAAGAAGGAGCAGCCGTACAGCTGGCCTATGAGGACCAGTTTGTTGAGGAGGTGACTCGCGAACGCGTGAAGGTGAAGGGCACCAATCGCTACCGCACGGAAGAGACTCGCAAGAGTCACAAAGAGAAGATGATAATCTTCGACGAAGTGGAGCCGCAAGTGCCAGGCATGGAAGGCCTGTTCCAGTATTATGTGCCTTCAGGTGTGGAGATGGCCTACGCCTTCATCGACGGAAAGTGGGAACAACGAAGCGGCGCACAAGGACGCCTGAAAGACAAAAAGCTGAACAAAGCTTTCGAACCATTGCCCAAAACTTCACCCAGCTACAAGTTCTGAAAAGATAACATGCTCAGAGATATACATACGCCAGACGACCTCAGAAAACTTGATATAGAGCAGCTTAAACCTTTGGCAGAAGAGTTGCGCTCATATATTATAGATACCCTTTCTACGCATCCGGGCCATCTGGCATCGAGCCTCGGAACGGTCGAACTCACTGTTGCTCTGCACTATGTTTTCAATACACCCGACGACCGTCTGGTATGGGATGTGGGACATCAGGCTTATGCCCATAAAATATTGACCGGTAGGGGAGAAGCATTCTCTACGATACGTACATACGGCGGTCTCAGCGGTTTTCCCAAGATGAGCGAGAGCCCCTATGACGCTTTCGGCACCGGACACAGTTCGACGTCGCTCTCGGCAGCACTCGGCATGGCAACCGCATCTCGGCTGCAGGGAAACAACCAGCGCCACCACATAGCCGTCATTGGCGACGGTTCGATGACGGGCGGCGAAGCTTTCGAAGCATTGAACAACATCGGTGTTTCGAAATCCAATATATTGGTGATACTCAACGACAACGGAATTTCAATCGACCGGGCCGTGGGCGGATTGAGCAGCTACCTGACCCGCATGACGGCTTCGCGTGGCTACAACCGACTGAAAGAACAAGTGTGGCAGCGATTGGACGGCACGTATGGCGGCCGACGCCACAATCATTCGCTGGGTTTCTTCCAACGAATGACCAGCACCGCCAAAACGGCTTTGCTCGGCGGAAGCAACCTCTTCGAATCGCTCGGCCTACGATATTTTGGACCTATCGATGGCCACGATATCAGCCAACTGGTTGATATGCTCCAGCGGCTCAAAGAGATACAAGGGCCCATGTTGCTGCACATTGTCACCAAGAAAGGCAAAGGACTGCGTTTGGCCGAAAAGAATCCCGTGACCTATCACGCTCCCGGACGATACGATGCCCATACCGGACAGCAACTGAAGGGCTCGGCCGAAGGGCAGCCGTTGAGATACCAAGATGTCTTCGGCCATACCATTATAGAATTGGCCGAGAAAAACACCGCTATCGTCGGTATCACTCCGGCTATGCTCACTGGTTGCTCGCTCAGCATGATGAAAGAGGTGATGCCCGACCGGGTGTTCGATGTCGGCATTGCAGAACAGCATGCCGTCACTTTTGCAGCTGGACTGGCTGCGCAAGGCATGGTGCCGTTCTGCAATATTTATTCGTCGTTCGCACAGCGTGCCTACGATCAGATTATTCATGATGTGGCACTGCAGCGACTGCCTGTGGTGCTTTGTCTGGACCGTGCTGGATTGGTTGGCGACGACGGACCGACACACCACGGAGTTTTCGACTTGGCCGCGTTGCGACCGGTTCCAGGACTAACTATAGCCGCTCCGATGGACGACCATGAACTGCGCAATATGATGTATACCGCGCAGCAGCCGGGACACGGACCGTTCGTTATTCGTTATCCACGTGGATTGAGTGTGTATTCTAATTGGAAATCAGAATTTTGCGAAATCAAGATAGGGGAGGGGCGCATTGTCCGAGAAGGCCATGATGTAGCGATATTGAGTCTTGGCCATCCCGGCAACGATGCTTTGGCCGCTGCTGCGATATTGGAAAAACAAGGCGTTTCGGCAGCAGTGTACGATATGCGTTTCCTTAAGCCGATGGATACTTCGTTATTGGATAAGATAGCAGCTGCAGGATTCCGCCGCGTAGTGACCGTTGAGGACGGCGTGCGCATTGGAGGTTTCGGTGAAGCCGTGCTTGAATATTTTGCCGAAAAACATCCCGAACAGATAAACCGAATCCGGATATTGGCTATACCAGACGAGTTTGTCACGCATGGCAGTGTATCTCAGTTGAAGCAAGACTGCCATATAGACCAGTCTGCCATTGTCGCCGCTGCATCGGAATAAAATGACCGTCCAAAAATTAATCGCTCAGGCCAATTGATTTAGCGTGATATTGATGTATAGTTACAATATCAAAAAAAATATTAGTATTGATATCAATATCGCGGTTATGTTAAGTAATAAAGAAAACCCCTTTTGAGGGATTTTCTGGTTTAAATAAATTATAGGTAGGTCACTTTGGCTGAGACACTCAATCCACGAGGATTGCGTATTTGAACGTAGACTGTATCGTCCATCTGTTTAAGCAAAACTGAGAGAGTTTCGTTTTGCTTGGTTTCATGGTTGTAGTTTAGTTCGAGCTGGAACGGTCGGTCTGTGTTAAAGTTGTGATTGCTGAGGCAATCGAATATTAGCCGGATATACTCTGAGTTGTTCACGTGCTGTGTGTGGTCGAGCATCGAAAAGACAGCCGTTCGCTGCATTACAATGTCAGAATCGTCCATTTGCGGCAACACGATCTTGTCAAGCTTGCTGTGCTCGGTGGCTTCCAAATTCTCGGTATCGTAACCTTCAATAACATCACCTAACCGCAACACGCGTCGAGTGTTCATGTCGATTAGCGGCCAATACGATGTTCCGGTCAACAGGGTCTCACCTGTTGTGCCAAGCACTTTATAGTCGCGGAACGCAAAGAGACCATCGTTTCCGCGAGCCCACGTACTTAACATAATTTTTTCGAATGCGTCGGGTCTGCGATAGAAATTATACAGAGCACGACTAATGACCCATGCTCGATGCTGTGCAAGCAGGGTCTTGAAACCGATACCTGTAGAATTACCATGATATTCTGTGACTTCCTGACATAGACGGACCGCTGCCCAGACATGGAGTCGGTCATTAGTGTCGCACAGGTATGACGGTGTGTCTATTTCTTGTCGGTAAATCATTTTTTACATCCTTTCTGGAACTTCAATGCCGAGTATGTTCATTGTGTTTTTCAAAGCGTTGGCAACACATGAGCATAGTGCGACACGGAATGTTTTCTGTTTTTCGTTGGTTTCGCGAAGGATTGGCGTATCTTGATAGAAGCTGTTGAACGCTTTTGCCAGGTCGTATGCGTAGTTGGCCACCATGGCTGGGCTGTAGGCTGCGGCCGCCTGACGTATTGTCTCGGGCAGAGAATGGAGAATCTTGACAACTTCGCGTTCTTTGTCTCCGAGCTGACAGCCTTCGATGTCCACCCCACTCCCCTGCCCTGCTTTACGCACTATGCTGCGGATGCGGGCGTGTGTATACTGAATGAACGGACCGGTATTGCCGTTGAAGTCGATGCTTTCGGCAGGGTTGAACAGCATGTTTTTAGTTGGGTCGACTTTGAGAATGAAATATTTGAGTGCGCCCAAGGCCAGAATGTGATAGAGATGTTTTTGTTCGTCGGCACTGAGTTCGTCGTTTTTGCCGTGTTCGCGGCTCATTGCTTCGGCGGTCTGCTCCATTTCGTCGATCAGGTCGTCTGCGTCGACAACGGTGCCTTCACGTGACTTCATTTTTCCGTTTGGCAGCTCTACCATACCATAGCTAAGGTGATAGACTTTGTCGGCCCATGGGAATCCGAGCTTGCCAAGTATGAGCTTCAGTACTTTGAAGTGGTAGTCTTGTTCGTTGCCGACGACATAGATAAGGCGTTCGGCGCCGAAGTCGTTGTGGCGTAGTTGGGCGGTGCCCAGGTCTTGGGTCATGTAGACGCTGGTGCCGTCGCTGCGCAGCAGTACCTTTTGGTCGAGGCCGTCGGCAGTGAGGTCGCAGCAGACGGCTCCGTCGTCGCGGCGATAGAATACTCCCATATCGAGGCCTTTCTGCACCAGTTCTTTGCCGAGCAGATATGTGTTCGATTCATAATAAACCTTGTCGAAGCCGACGCCGAGGCGGTTGTATGTCTCGTCGAAACCGGCATACACCCATCCGTTCATCTTTTCCCACAGGGCACGCACTTCTTTGTCGCCCTCTTCCCAACGTTTCAGCATCTTTTGGGCTTCAACCATCAATGGAGCTTCCTTCTTTGCGGTTTCTTCGTCCATTCCTTTGTCGACAAGCTCTTTGATTTCTGCCTTGTAGTGTTTGTCGAATTCCACATAGTATTTACCAACCAGATGATCGCCTTTCATGCCGGAGCTTTCCGGAGTTTCTCCGTTGCCGAAGCGCAGCCAGGCGAGCATGCTTTTGCAGATGTGGATGCCGCGGTCGTTGACAAGATTGACTTTCTTTACATTTGCGCCGTTGGCTGCCAGAAGCTGGCTTACCGACCAGCCGAGGAGATTGTTGCGGATATGGCCAAGATGCAGGGGCTTGTTTGTGTTTGGACTGCTATATTCAACCACAACCGGAGCCTCTTCGCCGGTGGCGTGTGACAATCCAAACTCGGGTTCACCCACTTTCTCTGCCACAAATTGAAGCCAATAGCTATCGGCAATTTCAAAGTTGAGGAAACCTTTGATGACGTTGAATCCCGCAACCTCGGGCATTAGGCTTTTCACGCCCTCGCCTATTTCGTTGGCCACAGCTTCGGGGCTTTTCCGCGCTTGTTTCACGTATGGAAAAACTACGAGGGTATAGTCTCCCTTGAATTCGCGTCTGGTATCCTGAAGTTGGATGGAGAAAGCTTGTGTGGCGATGCCGTAAAGATTGTTCAGCGTCTTGCTAATTGCCTCTGAAAGTCTGTCTGTTATAGTCATGTGTGTGATATGTTTCGTGATAAAATCAAAATGCAAAAATACGAAAAAATATTAATATATTATTTAAAAAAACTATTCAATATGTTCCAAAAACACCCGTAGCATGGTCATGAAGTTCATGTAGTTGCCCAGACCGCAGCCGTCGCATGTGTCCGATGGGCTGTGGTAGCCGCCGTAGGGTCCGCCAAGTGTATATAAAAATATAGATGGGCATTCGCTGGCAAAGAAGTAATGGTCGCTGTTTGGGGCGTTGTCTCGACGACCTATTTTTTCGGCGTAGCCGCGTTCGTCATTGATGTGTTGTAGAAGGTCGACGAATGACGATGTGGAGCGGTCGTTGGCATTGACAACCATCAAACCTTCGTCGCCGCCGCAGAAGAGGTCGATGTTGATCAGGAGCTTCACCTTGCCGAGGTTTATTAGCGGCTGTTCAACAAAATGGCGAGAACCTACGAGTCCGGCTTCCTCTCCGCCGAAGATGAGGAAGACATAAGTGTAGTGGGCACGCTGGAGATTGGTGGAACGGGCAATGTCGAGTACGGCGGCCGTTCCACTGGCATTGTCGTGTGCACCGGGGAAAATGGAGTCATTGGCCATACCGAGATGGTCGTAGTGTGCGGTGAAAACTATCATGGTGTCCACCTCGCCCGGAATGTAGCCGCAGATATTCTGCGAACGGTAGCCTGCGCGGACTATCGGCGGGCGTGATGTTGTGTTGGGGAAACGAAAGTATTGAAAGTAGTTTTTGCATAGCGGACGTACTCCATTGGCTTGTAGTTCGGCACGAATATACTCGGCAGCGATAGAATCGCCTCGATGCTGCATGCCTCGACCGAACATAGCTTCGTCGGTGAGGTCTCGGATGATACGGCGGGCGTAAGTGCTGTCCTGAGCATATCCGAACAGAGAGAAAGACATCAAAAGGACTGTCAGAATCCAGGAAGTTCTAACCATAACGTGGGCAACATTAATATGAAACCGATGATGATCAAAGCGAGGATGAATTTCCATACCCACTTAAGCCATATTCCGTAAGGTATACGGGCCATACCGAGCACGCCGATAAGCACTCCGCTTGTGGGAGTCAGCATATTTGTGAAGCCGTCGCCGAACTGGAAGGCAAGGACGGTGGTTTGCCGCGACACATCGATCAGGTCGGCAAACTGCGTCATGATGGGCATAGTGAGGGCGGCTTTGGCCGAGCCGCTGGGCATGACTATGTTGAGCATCGTCTGGAAGAAATACATCACAGCGAGTGATGTAACCTCACCCGCTTTAGCAAGCGAGCGCGTCAGTCCATATAGCAGAGTGTCAATGATATGTCCATCCTTGAGAATGAATATGATACCGCTGGCCAACCCCACAACCAATGCTGCAGAGAGTATATCTTTGCATCCTGCAAGGAAGAGCTTGGCGATGTCGTCGGCCGACTGGCGGTCGATTATGCCAGCTATGATGCCCATGGCGAGGAAAAGTGCGGAAATTTCGGCAATATACCAACCGAATTTCAACACTCCGACCACGAGAGCAACGATGGTAATCAAAAGAAGGACAAGTATCAGTATCTGGCGCACCGTGAGTTTGTTTTGCTCGGTGTTCTCCATCCGCTGACGCCAGTAATCGTCAAGCTTATGCACAGGGCTGCGCTCTGGTTTGGCTTTGATGCGTGCAGCATACCATAGAACAAAGGCGATGCCGATAATAGTCAGCACTATCCAGCAGAAGAAACGGTATTCGAGTCCAGAGAATAGAGGCAAGCCGGCAATACCTTGCGCAATCCCTATGGTGAATGGGTTGAGCATGGCTCCGGCAAAACCCACGTGTGCAGCCACATAGCACATGCAGACGCCGACAATGGAGTCGTAGCCCATCTGTATGGCCAGCGGTATGAACACGACTACGAATGCGATGGTCTCTTCGCTCATGCCAAACACAGCACCAAAGAGACTGAAGAGTATCATTACCAAGGTGATGATGATGTTGCCGACTCCGAGTTTGCCCACGAGTTTGTACTTGCTGAGCCGCTGCACACGCCGCAGGAAGGCTATGACACCAACATCGATGGCGTGGCTGTTGTTGAGAATCCAGAATGCGCCGCCCACCATAAGTATGAATATGATGATGTCGGCTTTGTCGACAAATCCGTTGAACAGAGCGCTGAACACTTGCCACGTCTGCGGGGCGGCTTCGACCCGGTGGAACGAATCGTTCAGCACCACTTCGCGGCCGTCGACTGTCTGACGGAGAAATTCTCCGGCTGGTATCACCCATGTCATCATGGCCGCCAAAACTATGAGGGCAAAGACAATGACAAAGGTATGGGGAATGCGTTTCATAGGTTATTTTTTTCTGCGCAGGTTGCTGATGTCAATGAACGAGATACGGCCGGGCCATATCTCCACGCCTACCGCCTCAGGCCAGTTGCCGTGGTTGCTGGTGGGTTGCCACTGCGTTGCATGGTAATCGTATATCTCGCTGTCGAAGTCGAAAGCTTTGTCGCATCGGCTCTTGGTGATGAGCAATGTCTGGGTGGTGTCGGCATTATGGCCGAAATACCCTTCGATGGTACCCGGTTCGCCTGGCTCGGCAAAGAGACTGTCGGATGATTCTATGCTCAATGGTTTACTATAGGTCTCCATCAGCACTATGTCGAACTTGCTGTTTTTGCGCTTGATGGAATGCGGACGGAGTATAAAGTGTTGACCGGCATCTATTCTGACTGATTTTTGTTTCAGTTTTTCGGACTCATCGTCTTTGCCCATTGACCAGAATTTCATGCACTGGCTTACCTCAAAATAGAGGGTGTCTTCGTTGTTATCCACATCCACCACGGGGAAGGCGTCGCAGATAAAGTGAAGTGCGGTATCGTATATCAGCATTTGCATTTGAGGCTGTACCCCCAAAATGTTCATTATGGTGTAGGAATGGCCTACCGATGTGACGAAGAAGGGGCTTTCTGCCGTGCCGCTGCCTGTCGATGCGGTTGCAACCTGCAGTTGGTTGAACTGAATGCGCGACTGCTCCAGCTCTTTGCTTCCTTCGCCAAAGCCATAGTATGCTGCAATAACCTTCCAGTATGCCGCCGTCAGGTCCGATGGTTTCTTCGACAGACCTTTTTCTGCCACCTTATAGGCCCGCTTGAAGTCGGACACGCTTACATTCTCATGATTCAAGATTTCATCGACGGTCGCTAACTCTGCACTTCGGGAATATGGATTGAAGTTCTCCTGCACAGGGTATCCATAGTACAGGCAGCGCAACTCCTGCAGGTCGAGCGTTGTGTCGCCACGCATGAACCGTTTGGCCAGTTTTGGATAGTAGTAGTGGCTTTTCTTATCCTGCACCATGCTGAAGATGCTGTCGTATGTGGGAGCAATGGACGGCAGCACATCGTGTGCCGAGCTGTCTGCATCCTGTGCTGTAGCCACGCATGGAATCAGCATGACGAAAGCCACAATCGTAAGAATGTTTTTTTTCATAATGTTTTGGTATTGCATTGTTCTTCTTTTCAGTTGCTTATATTGTGTGCCAACCAGCTGTTGCGATAGTGCGGGTCGCCGCTCACGTCGTTGCCGAACCACGTCGGCGGTGTGAAAGCGTCGGCCGCTGCCACAGAGGGGAACTCCACCTCCACAAGGCGCAGGCCTTCATGGGCACCATGGAAGATGTCGAGTTCGGCGGTGTACTCCCCTACCGGAATGCGGTAGCGTGTTTTGCAGACCATTATCCCTTCGCATTTCGCCTTCAGCGAATTGTAACTGTCTGGCGCGAGGGCGAACTCTTCTTCCCGGTTGACGATGGCCGAGGTCGACGAGCGCACTTTCTCCTTTACGGTGAGTATGTAGCAATCGCCCATCCTGCGGATGCGCAGGGTGGGCGATGTGCATAGGTAGCCTTGTTCAATCTCGGTGTGCGGGAAGGTGTCGAGACCTTCGGGCAGCGCCGCCACAAGGTATTTGCGCTCAATCTCCATCAGAGAGTGGCGAGATAATCGGTGACATTCTTCTCGATGCGGGCGGCCACGTCGGCGCAGTCGTCGGCTTTCTGGAATTTCTCGCCGGTGATGTGCTCGTAGAGCTCTATGTAGCGGTCGCTGATGCTGTTTACAATTTCGTCGGTCATCTCGGGCACTTTTTGGCCTTCCTTGCCTTGGAAGCCGTTGTCCATCAGCCATTCGCGCACAAACTCTTTGCTCAGCTGACGCTGGTGTTCGCCTTTCTTCAGGCGCTCCTCGTAGCCCTCGGCGTAGAAGTAGCGGCTGCTGTCGGGGGTGTGTATCTCGTCGATGAGGTATATCTTGCCGTCGCGTTTGCCAAACTCATATTTGGTGTCGACCAGTATGAGGCCTTTCTTGGCGGCGATCTCGGTGCCGCGCTGGAAAAGCTGCAGGGCGTAGCGCTCCAGCTGGTCGTAGTCTTCCTTGCTGACGAGGCCGGTGCGGATAATCTCCTCGCGGCTGATGTTCTCGTCGTGGCCCTCGTCGGCCTTGGTGGTGGGGGTGACTATGGGCGTGGGGAACTTCTGGTTCTCAACCATGCCCTCGGGCAGCGGCACGCCGCAGAGGGTGCGTGCGCCGGCCTTGTATTCGCGCCATGCGCTGCCTGCCAGGTAGCCGCGCACTATCATCTCAACGCGGAAACCCTCGCATTTCAGACCCACTGTGACCATCGGGTCGGGCGTGGCCATCTTCCAGTTGGGCAGTATGTCGGCTGTGGCATCGAGAAACTTGGCTGCAATCTGGTTCAATACCTGTCCTTTATAGGGGATGCCTTTCGGCAGCACCACGTCGAATGCCGAGATGCGGTCGCTCACCACCATGGCCATATACTTGTCGTCGATGTTGTACACATCGCGCACCTTGCCCACATAGAGGCTTTTCTGCTTCGGAAAACTGAAGTTTGTTTTGACTACTGCTTTCATAATATATATTATTCGTCTAATTTGTTTGCAAAGAAAGTGAAGTTCACCTTGCCGTAGGCTCGGTGCTGCCAGAAGTGCGGGTGTTCCTCGAAGCCGAACTCGCGTGGATGTTCCAGTACGAAGATGCCGTCGTCGGTGAGCACCCCCTTCTCGAACACCAGGTCGGGCAGTGTGGGCAGCCCCTCAAGTGCGTAGGGCGGATCGGCAAAGACGATGTCGAACTTGCGATTGGCACGTTTAAGCAGGTCGAACACATCGGCCCGTACCACATGCAGGTTCTTGACGCCGAACTGCCCTGCCGACTGCTTGATGAAGTCGGTGCACTGTGCATTGATGTCTATCGACGTCACATCTTTGGCACCGCGCGAAACGAACTCCATCGACACGGCGCCCGTGCCGGCGAAAAGGTCCAACACCGAGCACTCCTCGTAGTCCACGTAGTTGTTCAAGATATTGAACAGGCTCTCGCGTGCCATGTCGGTCGTCGGGCGCACTGGTAGGTTCTGCGGCGGGTTGAGGCGTCGGCCTCTGAGGGTTCCTGCAATGATTCGCATAGTTCCGGTATCTACATCAATATCAGGGCGTGGCGGTAGGTGTGCAACCCCTTGAATGCTGGGTTGCTGCTGTGTGTTGCACGGCCTGTGTACAGTGTCGTCGTCGGGAAGTACGGGCGCATCTGGGCGAAGAGTTCGCGGTCCACATCGCCGCACATCAACAGTTCGGTGCCGGTGCTCTCAATGCCGAAAGTTTTCATTACCTCAATCAGGCGGAAGCAAATCTCCTCGTTGTTGTCGACCACGAGGGTGTTGCCGTACAGGTAGCGTCCGTCGCGGTAGGCGGCCACGTCTACCCTGCCCTTGCGCCAGTTGGTCAGCATCACGGGGTGGCTTGCGCTCCGTTGCGCCAGCTGCACCATCTTCACGTGCTGGTTCATCACCACCAGTCCCGGCAGGGCCACCTTGAAAGCCATAGCCAACTGGTCGTTGCCTTCGTAGACGGCTGTCGATGCCAGTGCGGCACACGGAGTGGCCATCACCGATACGGCGTCGCAGCCCACAAGGTGCAGATACTGGCGGTTGGCCGCCGAGGTGTAGAGCTCGTCGGGCACCCACGTGCTGTTGTCGCTCATGATGATCAGTTCAATCGACTTGTAGCCCAGCGGACGGATGCCTATTTCGGCAAAGAAGGACTTCACGTCGGCTATGGCGGCGGTCATCACATGGGCGTGCTCGCCCTCGGCTTCGCCGAAGGTCAGCAGTTCGCCCTCGCCCGTCGTTGCCGAAAAAGAAAATCCATTGGCCCGAAGGCAAATGGATAGTCTTTTGTCGTTGGCCGCAGGCTCCGTCTCTGTGGTTATGAGAGTCTTGCTGACGTACGACATATCTTTTCCTATTCGAAGTTACCGTCGGTTACAGCCTGAGTCATGTCGCCAACCTTCCAGCCGGCGTAGCGGCCAGCCACCATCTCGATTTCGGCAATCTTGTTGACGCGCTGCTGCTTGTCCATGTCGGCCAGCAGAGTTTCGAGGCTCACCTTGCATTCGAACACCGGGACCATGAAGCCGCTCTTGTCGATTGCGCCGGCCTGCAGCTCGAACTCGTTCTTCTCGCCCTTGGGATATGGCACATAGCGCAGGTTGCGTATCTGCTCGTCGGTCATCTGCACAACGTGGCCAGCGGCGTCGGTGGTCGAAAGTTTCTTGTCTTCGCGCAGTTTGGCTATCGGGTTGATAAAGACCTCTTCGCGGCTGACGTAACCTTTCTCTACGGCTTCCTTCTCGGGCACCTCGTTGATGTCGACGTCGGCGGGAATCTTGTCGTAGTTGGTCACTTTGACGATGGTCTTCATGCTGTCTTCGTTCATCAGGCGGCCGATGAGGGTGTCGAAACTGCCGGTGTATTTGCCGTAGGTGATCTTGTAGGCGTCTTCCAGGTTACGGATGGCCTTCAGCTTCTCGGCGCAGGCTTCGCGGCGTTTGTTGTATTCGTTTTCGAAGCGCACGGGCTTCATGATGCTGTTGTACAGCAAGACGGCCAGGCCGACAATGGCGACGGCCAGCACGATTTGAAGGATTGTTCTACCTTTCATTGTATGACTGTTTTTTCTGTTTTCTACACGTTAAAAATCGGGTGCAAAGATACGAAGAAAAACCGATACTGCAAATATTTTTTTTACTTCGGTTGCTAACTCTCTGTATCATCCCTTCTTATGTGTCATGATGTCGAGTATCATGTCGTCGGTCTGGTTCATGCCGTCCTTGCCCAAACGGCCAAGGTTGTGTATCGAGCAGTCGACGTCGCATTCGCTGAGGCCGTCGGTGCTGTCGACCACATGGCCGTGTACCGCCAGCTCGGCGCAGACAAAGGCGCTGTAGAGTCCCGAGGCCATCTTGAGCGCGCAGCTCGGCTTGGCTCCGTCGCAGACCATGCCTGCGATGGTGTTTATCATGTTTTTCATGGAGTAGCCTATCTGCTCGAACGAGCCGCCTTCGAGGAATGTGAATGCCGCGCTGACGCCCATGGTGGCGTTGACTATGCCGCAGAGGGCGCTCAGTCGGCCTATGCCCTGCTTGATATAGATAGACATCAGGTGGCTCATAGTGACGGCGCGGAGCACCGTCTCGTCGTCGCATCCGCGCATGGTGCCGTAGTAGTAGGGCGGCAGCGTGCAGGCTATGCCCTGGTTGCCGGAGCCCGAGTTGCTGAACACCGGCAGCGTGCATCCGTCCATGCGTGCGTCGCTGGCAGCCACAGTGCGCGCCACCACCGTGTGCACCACATCGCCGCGGCTCTGCCCCATCAGTATCTCGCCGGTGTGCAGACCCATGCCTTTCAGCCCCTCGGTCGAGGCCGCGGTGTTCAGCTCTATGGTGCCGCGCATGTATTCCAGCTCCTCCAGCGGTGCCGTGGTGGCATAGTCGTAGACCATGCGGGCTGTGAGCTCCAGCCGCTGGCGGTTGTCTTCTTCGGGGTTGTCGTCGTTGTCCTGTTCCTGGAAGAGTCCCTGCTTATGGTCGAGCAGCACGTTGTCGCCATTGCGCAGGAAGATGAAGTTGGTGTGGCGTTTGGCTATGACGGCCACCGCCTCGTCGGCTCGGCATTCAATATAAAGCTTGTCGCTCGATTCCTTGACGCTGATGTCTATCTGTCCGGCGTGGTTGGCCAGCCAGCGCTTGGCGTCGTCGACCTGCTCTTGGGGCATGGTGAGCACCTCGAGCCCGCGGCTGCTCTGGCCGTGGGTGACGGCCATGGCCACCGCGATGGGCAGGCCTATCATGCCGGTGCCGGGTATGCCGACGCCCATGGCGTTTTTGAACACGTTCTTGCTCAGGCGCAGGCATATCTGCTTCGGCTCGTGTCCCAGCATCTCGCAGGCTTTGGCCACACAGAGGGCCACGGCGCCGGGTTCGGTGCATCCTGTGGCCGGCACCACCTCGCGGCGCAGCAGCTCGCCTATCTGTTTTCTTATGGTTTCTTCCATTATGGTTGTTGATATGATGATCGGATAATCAGTTGATATGTTGATATGTTGATATGTTGATATGTTAATCGGTTGATATGTTGATATGTTTTGGTTTGGAGTCAGGCGTCGGCCAGGTGCGTCAGCCTCAGCCGTTTAACTTTTAATTTTTCACTTTTCACTTTTCACTTTTCACTTTATCATCAGAACGGCACTTCGCCGTCGGGGCTGAGGCCTTGGTCTTCGTTCATCTTCGAGTCTATAATCATAGAGCCGCCCTGGTCGAAGCCGCCGTTGGGGCTCATGCCGGCCATGGCGCCGCCGAAGCCCGTGTCCTGTGGCGGGTTCTCGAAGCGGGCGAATTCTTTGACGAAACGCAGGCGCACGTCGCCCACCCCGCCCGAGCGGTGCTTGGCAATTATGATGTCGGCCATGCCTATCGTCGAGCCGTTGTCGTCCTCGGTCACGCCGTAGTACTCCGGGCGGTAGATAAACATCACGATGTCGGCATCCTGCTCGATGGCGCCCGACTCGCGCAAGTCGCTCAGCTGCGGCTTGTTGCCCACGCGGTTCTCCACTGCGCGGCTCAGCTGCGACATGGCCAGCACCGGTATCTGCAGCTCTTTCGAGAGCGCCTTCAGCTGGCGGCTGATCATCGAAATCTCCTGCTCGCGGTTGCCGTTGCGATTGTCGCTTGTGCCGCTCTGCATCAGCTGCAGGTAGTCTATGAAAATCATCTGTATGTCGTATCGCTGCTTCAGGCGCCGCGCCTTGGCCCTCAGCTCGAAGATGGTGATGGCCGGCGTGTCGTCTATCAGCAGGCGGTTCGACGCTTCGTGCAGCCGCTGCGCACCGGCCTTCAGCTGCTCTTTCTCGTAGGGCTCCAGGCGCCCTTTCTTCAGCTTGTCGCCCGGCAGCCGCGCTTCGCTCGAAATCAGACGCATGGCCAGCTCCTGGCCGCTCATTTCGAGCGAGAAGAATGCCACCGGCTTTTTGAAGTCCACGGCCATGTTGCGAGCCATGCTCAAGGCGCAGGCCGTCTTACCCATGGCGGGGCGCGCGGCAAGGATAATCAGCGTGCCGGGCTGGAAACCGGCCGTCATGCGGTCGAGCCCCATGAAGCCGCTCTCCAGGCCGCTCAGGCCGTCTTCCTTCTCGCCGGCCTCCGTTATCTGGTCCATCGCCATGCCGACAAAATCGCCCAGCGGCTTGTAGTCGCTGCGGAAGTTCTTGTCGTTGATGTCCATCAGCTTCGTCTCCGTCTTGTCGAGCAGGTTCACCACGTCGGTCGTCTCGTCGTAGGCTTCCTTGATGGTCTCTGTGCTGATGCGTATCATCTCGCGCTGGATGTATTTTTCGCTCAGCACTCTGATATGGAACTCGATATGCGCAGCCGACACCACATTCTCAGTCAGTTTGCTCACCCCGTAGGCTCCACCCGCCAACTCCAGCTCGCCGTCCAGGCGCAGGCGCTCCACCACCGTCAGCAGGTCCACCGGCTGGCTCTGTTCGAACAGCTTGCGTATGGCACGGTACACCGCCTGGTGTTCCGGCTTGTAGAAATACTCCACGTGCAGAGTCTCAATCGCGTTGATCAGGGCCGCCTGGTCGAGCATCAGGGCTCCCAGCACCCCCTCTTCCAGGGCCACAGCCTGGGGCGGCGTGTTGCCGTTCAGACTGAATGCCTGGTCGTAGGTCATTCTGTTTGTGCGTCTTGTATCGGTTGTTGGCATTTTTTATCTGGTCGTTTTCGCACCGCAAAGGTACACATTTTTTTCCAATCGGCAAGAAAAAAAATACACACCATCCCCACCCCACGCACTCTACCGGTAGTGCATATCAACGATACATCAACGATATATCAACGATATTTCAACGATTACGATCGTTGAAATATCGTTGATATATCGTTGTTGTATCGTTGATATGCACTACCGGAACAGAATATTTTTGCTTGCAGGTTAGTATTTTTTCGTATCTTTGCATTCTGAAATGAGATGTGGACACATATATTGGAAAATGTTGTTCGCGCTGGTTGTCATGCTGTTATGTCGTCCGGCGGCGATGGCTCAGACGTTTACTGGCGTCGGGGTGCCCGCCAGGCTCTGTGCCGGAAGCCATTTCGACCTGACTTTCGGCTTCGATCCGGCGAGCACCGTGGTGTTCGAGGCGTCGCGTGCGCACCTTGGGCATGCCGACACGGTGTTTCTGCCCGACGGGGTGCCTTGCGGCTCGTGGGGATGCTCCTACCGCTCGCCGGTGGTCTTCTCCGATTTTCCGGACAACGCCACCATCGGCAGCGCAAACGACATACGTTATGTTCGACTGAATATTGAACATTCGTTTGTCAAAGACCTGTATATCAACATCACATGTCCCAGTGGGCAGCGTGCCACGCTGATGCGTTTCGGAGGCAAGAACAATTCTGCGTGCCGCGCTTCGATACCCGCAAATGCCGAGGGATGGCTCGGCGGCAGCAATATCGAGGCCCGCGCCGCCTTCGGCCTTCCCAACAGCAACAGCAACGCCGACTCTCCCTGCAACCCCAACGCTGCCGGCAACGAACCGGGCACCGGATGGAACTACTGCTGGAGCAACAACCAGACCGAGGGTTACAGCTATGCTTCAGGTGACGGCATCATATATCGTGAAAGCCACTTACATAGCGGCAAGATTGATTCGTCGGATGTGGCTGCCGGCACCAACTTCTACCACCCCGACCAGAGCCTCGGCGCGTTGGTGGGTTGCCCGCTCAACGGCTCGTGGTATATCGAGGTGGTCGACGGCTATCGCCAGGACAACGGCTACATCTTCGACTGGGAGCTGGTGCTCAACCCCATACTGCTGCCCGACTCGTGCGAGCTGACCGGGCGCGGCGTCGAGGGGCCCTACACGACGAAGGTCAACGACTCGCTCTACGGCATCGACGTGCCGGCCAACCTCGATGCCGACACGACCATAGAATTGCGCATCTGGCTGAGCAACAGCTGTGGCGACACGGTCGACACGGTGGTCAGCGTGGTGCTGGGCCACACACTCTATGGCTCCGACACCGTTACGGTGCAGGGCAGCTACACCTACGACGGGCAAATATATACCGACGATACGGTGCTGACATTCAGCCTGGTGTCGGTCAACGGATGCGACAGCCTGCACACTCGCTATGTGCGTGTGCTGCACGACATATACGTCAGTTTCGACACGGTGGTCTGCGACCCGCAGTATCCGCTGGATTGGCGCGGCTACAGATTTCTCGGTCCAGGCACGGCGCACCTGACGCTGCAGGCCGAAAGCGGAGTGGACAGCATTGTGACCCTTACGCTGACAGAGGCCTGGAGTGTGGACACTTCCATTGCGGCCGATATCTGTCAGGGACAGACATATACGCTGGGCGATACCCTCTTGGCCACCGACGGCCACTACGAGCGGACCATGCAGACGGCAATGGGCTGCGACAGCACGGTGAGGGTTGAGCTTGCGGTGCATCCCACCTACGACAGCCTGACCGTAGACACCGCCTGCGCCACCGAGGGCTATCGTTTTGAGGGCGAGCTCGTAACGGCGGCTGGCGAATACACACACACCTACAGCACCACCTACGGCTGCGACAGCACGATGCGCCTGCTGCTGACCCTTATAGGCTTTGGCCTCAAGGCCGAAGCCAGGGCGGTGCCTGCGGTGGTGACCGAGGAAAAGCCCGAGCTGCGCCTGATAGACGCCAGCCGCGGCGAGACCGACCGGCTGTGGATACTGCCCGACAAAGAGTATGCCGACCGCAACGTCTACCTCACCTACCCTGTCGGACAGGACTCGCTGCCGGTGACGCTGGTGGCCTATGGCTCGGAGCAATGCACCGACACCCACCGCGTGGTGGTGCGCATAGACCGCTCGGCCCTGGCGGTGCCCAACGTCTTCACGCCAAGCGAAGACCAGAACAACCGCTGGCGCATAGGGCAACGCGACGTGGAGTCGATGCAGGTGTGGATATACGACCGGAACGGGCTGCTGGTGGCCACCCTCGACGGCACCGGCGCCGAGTGGGACGGCACAAGCGACGGACATCCGTGTAGGCAGGGGGCCTACGCCTTCCATGCCGAATACACCACCAAGGCATATCCCGACCGGAAGCAAACGCTGAACGGAACAATACTACTTATAAGATGAAGCAACTGATAGAACAAGCATGGGAGCATCGCGAGATGCTCGGCGAAAAGGCTGTGCGCGAAGCCGTTGAAGAGGCTATAGCCGGCCTCGACAGCGGGCGGCTGCGAGTGGCCGAGCCTGCGGCCGACGGCGGCTGGCAGGTGAACCAGTGGGTGAAGCAGGCCATACTGCTCTACTTCCAGATTGCAGGCATGCAGACCATGGAGGTGGGCCCCTTCGAATACCGCGACAAGATACCCCTCAAGCGCGACCTCGAACGGCAGGGAGTGCGCGTGGTGCCGCCGGCGGTGGCGCGCTATGGCAGCTATCTGGCTCCCGGGGCCATCATGATGCCTTCCTACGTCAACATCGGCGCCCATGTGGGCAGCGGCACTATGGTCGACACGTGGGCCACCGTGGGCAGCTGCGCCCAGGTGGGCGAAGGCGTGCACCTGAGCGGCGGCGTGGGCATCGGCGGCGTGCTCGAACCCCTCCAGGCCGAGCCCGTCATCATCGAAGACCACTGCTTCATAGGCAGCCGTGCCATAGTGGTGGAGGGTGTGCGCGTGGGCCGCGAGGCTGTGATCGGCGCAGGCACTGTGCTTACGGCTACAACCCACATCATCGACGTCACGGGCCCCGAACCGGTGGAAAGCACAGGATTCATACCGCCCCGGTCGGTGGTGATACCCGGCACACGCCAGAAACACTTCCCGGCGGGCGACTACGGCGTGCCGTGCGCCCTCATAATCGGACACCGCAAAGAATCGACCGACAAAAAAACATCTCTCAATGAAGCGCTGCGTCTTTTTTAGCCTGATGATGGCGGCCTTGCTGCTTTCAGGGTGCAAGAAATACGAGGAACTGGAATTCAGCGGCAAGGTGCTGTGGGTGCGCAACTGCACGGCGTCGTACCTCGACTACAACGCGGGCTTCGTGGTGCAGCTCGACTACCCCGAAGGCGTGGGGGCCGACATAACCGACGATGCCGGGCATAAGATGGAAAACATCATAGTGCTCTACGAGCCCACATGCCGCATATATGTGGACGACAAGATACATGGCACCTTCTACGTGGACGACACCTACTCGCGGGGCAACTGCGAACTGCGCTACAACGACTACGAGCTGCCCGAGGGGGTGTTCACGAAAACGGTTGTTGATTAAGTTGTGCATAAAAATATTCCTCCATGTCGTAAATAATGTGTATCTTTGCACCGCATTTATGAACGAAACAAAATAATTAAAAACATGAAATTCATAGTCAACAGCCAACAGCTGCTCAGGCAGTTGCAGAATCTGAGCGGCGTCATCGCATCGAACAACACCATGCCCATCATCGGATGCTTCCACTTCCATCTGGAAGAGAACACCCTGACGGTGAAGACCACCGACCTCAGCACCACCCTCGTGGCCCGGATGACGGTGGAGACCGGCCGCATGGACCAGGCCGAAGAGGTGGCCATACCGAGCAAGATGCTGCTCGACATTCTGAAGAGCTTCGACGATGTGCCCCTGACCTTCAGCGTCGACACCGAGAGCTACGCCATCGTCCTCGAGTCGGAGAACGGCGAATACCGGCTGGCCGGCATGGATCCCGAGACCTACCCCACCATGCCCAGCGCCGAAGGCACCAGCACGGTGGTGATGAGCTCGGCCGCACTGATCGGCGCCATCAACAAGACCGTCTTTGCCACCAGCAACGACGAGATGCACCAGCAGATGAGCGGCATCTATTGCGAGATGACGCCCGACGGCATCACCTTCGTGGCCACCGACGCCCACAAGCTGGTGCGCTACCGCCGCAAAGATGTCACCAGCGACGAGAGCACCAACTTCATCCTGCCCAAGAAACCTATCACCATAGTGAAGAACATACTGGCTTCGCGCAAGGAGGAAGGCGACGTGACGATGGAATACAACAACACCAATCTCTTCATCACCTTCGACAACTTCTACATCGTCTGCCGCTTGGTCGACGGTCGCTACCCCAACTACGAGGCCGCCATACCGAAAGACAACCCCAACAAGCTGCTCATCGACCGCCAGTCGTTCCTGGGCACCCTGAAGCGCGTCAGCATCTTCGCCAGCGAGGCCACCCGTCAGGTGCGCCTGTCTATCGGCGCCGACCGCCTCGAGATATCGGCCGAAGACCTGGAGTTCTCCAACAACGCCAAGGAGAGCATCCCCTGCCAGTACGAGGGCGACCCGATGGACATCGGATTCAACGCCAAGTTCCTCACCGAGATGCTGAGCAACCTCGACAGCGAGCAGGTGCTTATCGAGCTTTCGCATCCTTCGCGTGCGGGAATCATATTCCCCTACAACGAGAGCAGCGACGAACAGGTGGAAGACATCCTGATGCTTGTCATGCCCGTGATGCTGGCTAATTAGTGGTCAGTGGCCTGTGGTCAGTATTAATAAATATATATGAAAAACAAAGTAAACCTTTGGGGCACACATGGAGCCACGGTGCTCGGCATCACGCTGGTGCTTTTCATGCTCGGGCTGCTGCTCGGCGTGGAGTACCACTCGTATCGGCTGACGCACGACGCGCAGGAGCGCATCACATACAAAGTGGATCTCTCGCCCGACGTGAGCGATTCGCTGGCGCTTGTGCGCAAGGCTGAAGTCGAGGCCATGAAGTATGTGAAGCACGTGGACTACATCTCGAAGCAGAAAGCCGCCGAGATATTCAGCGAAGACCTCGGCGAGGATTTTGTGGGCTTCATCGGCTACAATCCGCTCTACCCCTCACTGATGGTCAACTTCAATGTCAGCCTGCTGCCCGACAACAGTAGCGAGGTGCTCGACCGCTTCTGTGCCGAGGTGGGCCGCATGGAGGGTGTCACAGGAGTGGCCTATCAGGAAAATGTGGTGGCCGAATTGCGTGAGGTGTTCTACAAGCTCACGTGGTTCCTCATAGTCTTCATAGCCCTGTTGCTCATCATCACTATAGTGCTGATAGCCTCGCTGATACGCATTGCCATCTACGGCCAGCGCGAGACCATACACACGATGCGGCTGGTGGGAGCCAACGCATCGTTCATCGCAAGCCCGTTTCTTTGGCGCAGCGTGTGGTACGGTGCCCTGGGCGGCATCATTGCCTCGGCGCTGACGGTGGTCACCCTGTGGGTGTTCAGCAATCAGTTTGGCTGGGACCTCCTGGCCAACGAGCACTGGATGTGGTACGGCGCCATTGCGGTGGCACTGGTCCTGGTGGGCGTGGCCATCGCCTATTTCTCGACGCTCTTCACCGTGCGCAGTTACATAGCAAAACATTAATCGAACAATATGGACAACAAAGTCACAAACATCGAAGAAAAGAAAGAGGGCACGATGGTGTTCTCGCTTGTCAACTATATCCTTATGATAGCAGGCCTTATACTGCTGGCCATAGGCTATATCATGCTTGCCGGCGGTGGGTCTGACGATCCCAACGTCTTCAATCCCGCTATGTTCGACACCCGTCGACTCTATGTGGCACCGATACTCATCGTGCTCGGCTTCGTGGTCGAGATTGTAGCCATCATGTACAAAAAGAAATAAGGAATGGAATGGTTTGAAGCCCTCATCCTGGGCATCATACAGGGTCTTACGGAGTATCTGCCCGTCAGCAGCAGCGGACATTTGGCCATCGGTGCCCACCTCTTCGGCCTCAACGGCGAAGAGAACCTCACGTTCACGGTGGCTGTGCATGTGGCCACGGTGCTGAGCACCATAGTGATACTATGGCGCGAAATTGTGTGGCTATTCACCGACCTCTTCAAATGGAAGTGGAACGAGGGCACAAAGTACATCGTCAACATCATCATCTCGATGATACCTGTCGGCATCGTGGGGCTGTGTTTCAAAGACAAAGTCGAGGCCATCTTCGGCAGCGGCCTGCTGGTGGTTGGCATCTGCCTGCTGGTGACTTCGGCCCTGCTGGCATTCAGCTACTTTGCCAAACCGCGCCAGCGCGAGAACATATCGCCCCTGCACGCTTTCATTATCGGTATTGCACAAGCCCTGGCCGTGTTGCCGGGTCTGTCGCGTTCGGGCAGCACCATCGCAACCGGACTGCTGCTTGGCAACAAGAAAGAGAAGCTGGCACAGTTCTCGTTCCTGATGGTCATACCCCCAATCCTCGGCGAGGCCCTGCTCGACGTCAAAGACATGGCAGAGATGGGAGTGAGCGCCGCCATGGCAGGCCTGCCGCCGTTGTCGCTGGTAGTAGGATTTTTGGCAGCCTTCGTGTGCGGATGCCTGGCATGCAAGTGGATGATAAACATAGTGAAGAAAGGCAAACTCATCTGGTTTGCGGTCTATTGTGCCGTGGTTGGATTGGCCACGATAATCATACCGCTGCTATAGTTTGTAGGGCTCCGCAACCATGATTACCCTCCAGCAACTGCAGGAAGGCGTCGTTTTGCCTATCGACAAACCCCGCCAATGGACTTCTTTTCAGGCCGTCAACAAGGTGAAGTCCGTAATACGCCGCACCTACGACCTCAAGAAGTTCAAGATAGGACACGCCGGCACGTTGGACCCCCTGGCATCAGGATTGCTGCTTGTATGCGTTGGGAAAGCCACCAAAACCATTCCGCAGCTGCAGGACGGCGACAAAGAGTATACCGGCACCATGGCGCTGGGCGCCACAACGCCATGCTACGACCTCGAACAGGCCATTGACAAATACTACCCCTACGAACATATCACGCGCGAATTGCTTGAGCAGACACGACATCGGTTCGAGGGGTGCATAATGCAGGTGCCGCCGATGTTCAGCGCGGTAAAGGTCGACGGCCAGCGTGCCTACGAGTATGCCCGCAACGACGACCCGACAGTCACCATAAAGCCCAAGTCCGTCAATGTATACGGTTTCGAAATCACCGCTTTCCGTGAAGGAAGCTCGCAGGACATGCCTTGTACTATAGCCGCCGACAGCCCCGACACCGCCAGCGCCCATGGCCGTGCGCCACACCTTTACGACAATCCTCAAGGCACGGTGCCGCCCTGCCTGCCGCAAGCCGATTTCAGAATACGTTGCGGAAAAGGAACATATATCCGTTCTTTGGCCCGCGACTTCGGCGACGCTCTTGGCAGCGGGGCCTTCCTCGCGGCGTTGCGCCGCACCCGCATCGGCGACTATAGCGTGGAAAACGCCCTTCAGCTGGACCAGGTGCAGGCATTCCTGTCGGCATAGGCGTTCTTGTTGTCGAGAAAAAAGTTGGCTTAAATGTTGCATCTTATATAAATATTTCCTATCTTTGCATTTCAGACAATAGCCTGTAAAAGGCGTAACGATTTATGCACCAATGATAAACACAAAAAATAATGCCATGAAAAGACAAGTATTACCAATGTTGTTGTTCCTGTTGGGCGCCGTGGCTGCGACGTCGTGCGTCAGGGACGAGGACCTTGCGCTCCTGAAACAGCCTATACATGTGCAGGGCGAGGTCGACCCGCACCTCGGGGTACCCGTTGCCGAAGGCCAGATGACTCTGAGCGATGTGTTGACCATGCTCAGCAGTAGCTATACAGGCTTGGTCAATCCCGACTCGAATACCATCACCATCCATTATGAATCTTCGCTGCGCGACTCGATAATGGCTGGAAGCCTCATTTCCATGCCCGGTATGACTAAAGGCACACTGGTCTCGGTTGATACCAACATCGGCTACAGCGTCAACATAAACCTCTTCGACGAGGTGTCGATGCAGAATATTGTCGACGGCAACATAGACATCAACCATCTCTATGTCAAACTGCATGTCGGTCTGCTTGCAAAATGCGGCACCAATGTGTCGGACGGCATGAAAGACGCAATCAACAACTCGGTGTCTGCTGTATTCGACAACCTTGTTGTCAGATATGAAGACCACAATGGTGTATTGCACACCGAGACCAATGTTAATATGACTCCGTCGATTGTGATGTTCGACTCGATAGTGGACAACTATAAGGAATTCACTGTTGTGGCCGACCTTGCCAACATTGTCAACTCTATGCCCCGCCGCATCGATGCATCCATACGGTTCCGCTTCGATGTAGACGAAAGCATCTTCAACATAAGCGATATCAATTACTTCAACGAGATCATGGACAGCATCAAGCTGACGAAACTAATCTATGACGCCGACCTTAATGTGGAATTCCCGTTCGACATACATATTGGCAATCTCCCCTACTCGTTCACTCTCGACCTCGGCGAAAACGGCTTGGCAAACCTTGATTTCGACTCGCTGACGGCTGCCCTTGGCGAAGACCTTGAATTCGGATTGAAAGAGTCGGAACTTAATCTGCGTTTCGTCAACGGGATACCTATGAACATCAAGATTGCCACATGGATGCTCGACGAAAACAACCTGCCCGTCGGTGCACCGCTGATTGCCGACACAACCATTGCTGCATCAGGCACCATAGACGTCGGCGACAACACCCGTGAGGCAGACCCCGCCAATCCTACCGCCACAACCGTCACCATGAAGCTCGACAGAGATCTTCTCGACCGCATGAAACGCACTCGCCACCTGCGCTTCGACATGACCCTGTATACTGGAGACGGCCACGTCAAAATCAGAAAGACCGACTACCTGAAGGTCAAGGCATTTGTAAAGCTTCACCCATCACTGGGTATTGACATACCCGTTGTCGATGATGGATTGCTCTAAACGTAAACTAAGGAGGAACACACGATGAAAAAACATATCATACTTTTCGCCGCCGTCCTGGTCTGCATAGGAACAGTCCGGGCCCAGTACAATGAGACCAACAACCTCTTCTACCATGCTTTCCGCACACCCGAAAGCAACCTGCTCAACCCGGCATTCCATCCCAACAAAACCAGCTTCTATCTTTTGTTGCCCGACTTTGGGGTACGTTTCGGAAGCCCCATTGCCGCCAACGATTTCATCCACAACCAGGGCGACACGATGACCGTGGTGGACATCAACGACATGCTCGGTGCGCTCAACAATGACAATCGTTTCCGCATCGGCGTCGAAGCCAACATATTGGGCTTCGGCATCAAAATCCATAATACGTTTTTCAACTTCAACACACGCCTGGTCGGCAACCTGAGTGTGGGTCTTCCGATTGCCACAATCAACGCCCTGCTGCAGGGCAATGTGGACGAGAACGGCAACACCATCAAAGAGGTGACGTTCCTTGACGGCAGCTTGTTCAATGCAACGGCATATTCGGAGCTCAGCATCGGTGGCGGCCACTATTTCGAACCTCTCGGTCTTACGGTCGGCGCCCATGCCAAACTGCTCTACGGTTTGATCAACGCACAGACCGACAACACACGCGCTGTGCTTATAACAGACGACAACTATGAGAAACTGAAAGTGGACATGTACTACCAATTGTCGCTGTCGTCTGCCGCCCCACTCGATGCTGAGGGTATGCACATGCTGGTTTTCAAAGACATGTTCCGTCTCGGCACCGCCAATACAGGCATTGCTTTCGACCTCGGAGCCAAGTACGACCTTGGCCCATTCAGTTTTTCTCTGGCCGTCAACGACCTGTCTGCCGGTATTCATTGGAAACACAATGTGCTGACCTATACTCCTGAAGGAGGCCATGTCACAGCCGAATTCGACGGTTACGATGCGGGGTCGCTCATCAACGGGGGCCAGGTGAACAGCGACTCTATATCCGCCTATTGGCAGGAAGTGATCGACAACCTCACCCCTGCAGCCGACTCTGTGAGCGACTATTGGTACAATATACCAACAAAGATCAACCTCGGTGCCAGCTATAATTTTGCAAAAATGTTCCGCGCCGGCATTCTCTTCCATGGCCAGTTCGACCGAGGATTGTTAAGCAAGAGGAATAAGTACGAGCTTGATTTCTCGGATGATGTGGCCAATACATTCCGATTCAACACCACAGTCTCTGTCGGGGTGAACCTCTTCAACTGGGCTGAACTCACCCTTGGTTCGTCCATCGTCTACGACGGGCAAAAGGTGCAACCTTTCAATCCGGGAATGAATCTTGTGTTTACACCCGCCACCGCTGTCCAGATGTACTTTGCAGCAGACTATGTCAGCTCCATCTACCTCATTGAAGCAAAAGCCTTCAATGTCCGGTTCGGTATGAATGTGCTTATCGGCGGAGGCAGCAAAATATCGCAGAACTAAACGTAATCATCGATAACTATTTATATTGTTTTGACTCAATGAACATTATAGCCATTGTCGGCCGCCCCAATGTGGGCAAGTCAACACTCTTCAACCGACTTACAGAGAGTCGCGACGCCATTGTAGACAGCGTCAGCGGCGTCACACGAGACCGCCAATACGGCCACGCCGACTGGAATGGCAAACGCTTTTCTATTATCGACACGGGTGGCTATGTCATGGGGGGGGACGATGAATTCGAGGTCGAAATCCGCAAGCAGGTAGCTCTTGCCATTGAGGAAGCCGACGAGATACTCTTTGTTGTCGACGCCCGCGAAGGCCTCACCCCGATGGACGAAGATGTGGCCGACATGCTGCGTAGGTCGCCCAAGCCGGTGTTCCTTGCGGCCAACAAGGTCGACAACAGCGCCCAGATGGACGGTCTCGCCGAGTTCTATGCTCTTGGATTGGGAGATCCCTACCCCATTGCCGGCATCACCGGCAGCGGCACGGGCGATCTGCTCGACGCACTTGTCAAAGACTTCGACGAAGGCTCTGAAGACCCCACTGACGGTTTGCCCCGCATCGCGGTTGTGGGCCGACCCAATGTTGGCAAGTCTTCTTTCATCAACATGATTACCGGCGAGCATCGTTCGGTGGTGACCCCCATTGCCGGCACCACCCGCGACTCTATCTACACCCATTACAATCTGTTTGGATTCGACTTCAACTTTGTGGACACTGCCGGATTGCGACGCAAGTCGAAGGTGAGCGAAGACCTTGAATTCTACTCTGTCATGCGGTCGGTACGAGCTATCGAAGCATCCGATGTCTGTATCCTGATGCTCGACGCCAGCCAGGGACTGGAGCAACAGGATCTCAATATCTTCTCGCTTATCCAGAGGAACAACAAAGGTGTTGTCGTCGTCGTCAACAAATGGGACCTGGTAGAAAAAGAGACCAACACGCATCGCGACTTCGAAGAGCTTATCAAGAGTCGCATAGCCCCGTTCGACGATGTGCCTATCATATTTACTTCTGTTATCAACAAGCAGCGAATTTTCAAAGTGCTCGAAGCCGCACGCCAGGTCTATGAGGCTCGCAGCCGCCACATCGGCACATCCGAACTAAACGACCGCCTGCTGCCCATAGTCAAAGAGCAGAATCCGCCACCATCGGTCAAAGGCAAATGGGTTAAGATTAAATATATCACGCAGCTGCCCACACCCTATCCGCAGTTTGTCTTCTTCTGCAACCTGCCGCAATATGTGCGCGACCCGTATCGCCGTTTTGTCGAGAACCGCATGCGTGAGATGTGGGATTTCCATGGCGTGCCAATGACCATTTATTTCCGTGCGAAATAAATATGTTTGGCATATTTTTTGCTGTGTTGTTTTTTGGATAATGAAAAAACATAAATTTAATAAAAGGATAACATCATGAAAGTAACCGAACAGAACTTCGAAGAGATCATCGCCACCGGCAAGCCTGTGATGGTCGATTTTGGTGCCACCTGGTGTGGCCCCTGCAAGGCCCTCGCACCCCGTGTCGAGGAAATTGAAAAAGAATATGAAGGCCGCGCTGTAATCGGCACCGCCGACGTCGATGAGTGCAGCGACCTCGCTGCCCGTTTCCGCATCCGCAACGTGCCTACCGTCATCTTCTTTAAAGGAGGTGAGGCTGTCGACAAATGCGTCGGCCTCGTGGCAAAAGAAACTCTTGCCGAGAAACTGAACGCCATCCTTTGATGGACCAGAACCAGATTTCGCGCTACAAGACCCTCGACTTCTTTGCCCGGCAAGTGGTCGAGGGTTTTATCACAGGCCGCCATCGCAGCCCGCTGCATGGCTTTTCTGTCGAATTCTCCGACTATCGCCAATACAACACCGGCGAAAGTACACGCAATATCGACTGGCATCTCTATGGCCGCACCGACCGTCTGTATGTAAAACAATTCGAAGAAGAGACCAACTTGCGTTGCCAACTGCTGATAGACCATAGTTCATCTATGTTTTTCCCGCTTGAATGCCATGGCAACGTTGAGCATCCCAACAAACTTACTTTTGCGGCCTATGCTTCGGCTGTGCTTGTTGAGTTGTTGCACCGTCAGCGTGATGCATTTGGGTTGAGTCTTTTGTCCAATGGCATTGACCTTCATACACCATGTCGTTCAAACTCGGTTCACCAGCGCTATATCTTCGGAAAACTCGATGAACTGCTGCAACCGGTAAACGCAGAAAAGCGACCTATGCGTACAACTGCGTTGGCCGATGCTTTGCACCTGACAGCCGAACAGCTCCACCGGCGCTCGCTGGTGGTTATATTCACCGACGCACTCATTGCCACTGAAGCCGTTGAACCTCTATTCGACGCTCTGCGCCACATGCGCCACAATAAACACGAAGTCATATTGTTTCACACCTACGATATGGCCCATGAGGTTGATCTTGACTACGACGCACGTCCACATCGCTTCATCGACCTCGAGAGCGGACGTGAGCTGCGTCTGCAACCTGCCGAAGTGGTAGACGCCTACCGTGCTGAAATGCGAACACTCTTCGCCGAACTGCGACGACGCGCTATGCAGTACAACATCGAATACTTACCGGTCGATGTTGCACAAGGTTTTCATCAGGTCATTCTGCCATTTTTATTAAAGCGCAGCAAAATATAAGTTGGCGTTATATTGATTTATCTTTAATCTGGCAAAACAGCACTTCGGCTAAAAAAATTTTGCCATAATGAATATTTTGCATATCTTTGCACCTTGTACTGAATAAGGTACATGAGTTTTTTTTATCCGTAAAACTTTGTAAAAGAAGTAATTCTAAACAAAAACCAATCACACCATGGAGGAAACCAATCCCATGCAGCAGCCCATCGAAGGCAACCACGAAACGGACCCAAAGGCCGAAGAAACAATCGTGAACGCCATTCCCACAGCCGAGCCGTCGGCCGAAGAAACCAATGAGAACGCCACCAACGTGTCGGTCGAGACCACCGAAGCCTCCCCTGAGGCACAGCAAAACAATGAGTCTGACGCAGCCAGCGCCGAACATGAACCCGAGGTGGACTACAGTACCTTCAGCCGCGAGGAACTCGTCGGTGCATTGGAGGCTCTGATGAACGAGGAAGTGCATAAGATTCGTTCGCGCGTGGGGGCCATACGCAACCACTTCAACGACCTCAACCGTGAGGTGCAGCGCCAAGCCTATGAGGCTTTCTTGGCCAGCGGTGGCAACAAGGATGATTACCAGGACAAGCCTGACAGCGTGGCTGAGGCATTCCATCACCTCTACAATCAATATCGTACGCGTCGTCAGCAGTATATAGACAATATTGAAGCACAGAAAAAGAAGAACCTCGAGGCCAAACAGGCCCTTATCGAGGAGCTCCGCACATTGGTCAACAGCGAAGAAGAGCAGGTGCGCACTGCCCTCGACAAATTCAACGACATCCAGGAACGCTGGAAGGGCATCGGTGATGTGCCGCGCGACCAGATGAACGACCTTTGGCAGAATTATCATTTCCAGATTGAGCAGTTCTTCAACAAACTTAAGATAAACCGTGAACTCCGTGCCCTCGACCAGAAACGCAATCTTGAACAGAAGATTCAACTTTGCGAACAGGCAGAGGAGCTTATTATGGAGACTTCGACCACCAAGGCTTTCAAATCGTTGCAGGATTTGCGTGCACAATGGAAAGAGATAGGTCCTGTGCCCGCCGAGCAGAACGAAGAGATTTGGCAGCGTTTCCAGGCTGCGGCAGCCCAGATAGACGAGCGTCGCAAGGAATTCTACGAGCAACGCAAGGAAGAACTGGACAACAACCTTATGGCCAAACAAGCGTTGGTCGACAAAGCTGTTGAGTTGAGCGAGAAACGTCCGGAAAGTGTTAAAGAATGGAATGACCTGACCGCCGCCCTCGACGATTTGCTGAAGGTGTGGAAGACCATCGGTCCGGTGCCGCGCGAAGTCAATGAAGAAATATGGAGCAAGTTCAAAGGCCTCATCGACAAACACTACAATGAGAAGAAAGAGTATTTCGGGACCATACGCGAAGAGCAGAACTCGAACTACCAGAAGAAAGTGGAACTGTGTCTGAAGGCCGAGGCCATAGCCAAGCGCGAGGACTGGAAGAAAGCCACGGAAGAGCTATTGCAGCTGCAGCAGGAATGGAAGCAGATCGGTGCCACGAGCCGCAAGGTGAGCGAGAAGGTGTGGCAGCGTTTCCGCGGCGCCTGCGACGAGTTTTTTGCCAAAAAGAGCGAATTCTTCAAGGAGCGTCGTTCGTCTGAGCACGAGAATCTGGCTGCCAAAGAGGCCATCATAGCCGAGCTGAAGGCTCACCAATTCGGTGACAACCGCGACGAAAACCTGGCCGCCATCAAAGACTTCCAGCGCCGTTGGGCTGAGGTGGGATTTGTGCCTATGGCCGACAAGGAACGCCTGCAGAAGGAATTCCGTGGCGAGATTGACCACATCTTCGAGCAACTGAAAATCAGTGCCCGCGAAGCAGAGGAGACAGCCTTCCGTGAGCGTATACGCAACGCTGGCGGCGACGCTCGCAAGTTTGTCAACAACGAGCGTCAGGAGCTGCAGGAGAAAATCGAAAAACTGCGCAGCGACCTCAGTCTTTGGGAAAACAACCTGGGCTTCCTGGCATCGAGCAAGCAGGCCGACCTGCTGAAACAGGAATTCGAAAAGAAGATGCAGGGCGCCCGCCAGCAGATTGCGCTTATGCAAGCCAAGCTGCGCATATTGAACGAGGCCGAGAAGGCTGAGAAAGAAGGTGAGACGAAAGAAGATAAATGATGAACATTAAACGCAGGGTCAAAGGTGCTGCATTGGCACTTTTGACCCTCTTTTTTTCTGCTTGTGCCGACAAGGTGGCCGATGTCAAATTCAGCCGACTCGAACATCTCTTGTTCGAGACTTCGGCTGATAACCTTTCTGAAGCGATAAGGGCAAAAGGCTCCGAATTCGACACTCCCCTACTTAATCTTAATCCCGACGATCAGCAGTACATGCTGATGCTGGCCGATTTTGTGTCCGACCCGATGGTCCGCCGCATATATGAGGCTACCGACAGCATGTATGGCGACCTGCGCGATGTGGAATTGCAGCTGGGCAAAGCTATGGCCAAAGCCGCCAATGTGTGCCCCGAATTGCGCTACGACCGTTTCTATACACTCGTAACTGCCGATTTGGACGACTATCAAAACCGAGTGTTCTGCAACGAGAATGAACTGGCGCTCAGTATCGACCACTACGCCGTTGAATGTTTTCCCGGTGCTGTGCCGGCCTATATCGAGCGGCTGAGCAAAAAAGAATACATCGCACCAGACTGCATGGCTGCAATGGCAAGGGCCCATATTGCCATGCCTGAAGGCGAGATGACGTTGCTCGACTATGCCATAGCCGAGGGCAAGACCCTCTACTTCCTTGAAGAAACCATGCCAGACATAGACGACACACTGCGCTTGCGCTACACAGGCGAACAGCTCGAATGGATGACGGAAAACACCGCCAATGTTTGGGGATGGCTGCTTCAGCAGAAGCTGCTCTACAGCAAGGACCTGACGCAGTTTCATAACCTTATCGACGAAGCCCCGAAGACCAACGCTTTCGGCGAGGGGTCGGCTCCGCGCGCTCCGTTCTACATCGGGAGGCAGATTGTGCGCCAATACATGAAGAAAAGCGGCGCCTCGATGCAGGAACTCTTCGACGAAACCGACAGCCAGAAGATACTCACTACTGCGGCATGGAGGCCGTGAACTAATTAATACTGACGATGAATAGAAAAAAAGGAAATAGCATATACGGTTACCTGTTTCTGAAACTGCTGCTTGCCTTTGGCACTTTGTTTTTGACGCAGGTGATGTTCTACATCTGCAACACCCGCATCTTCCATGTCGACGGTTTCCGCGAGTGGATGGGCATCTTATGGGGTAATGTCGTTTTCGGCATTGCCACCATCGGCACCTTCTTTGCACCGTATTTCGCCATGATGCTGCTGCCGCTCAAGTCGCGCTGGAAGCGATGGTACAGAGCCATAGCAGAGGTGCTGTATATATTGCCCATCCTGCTTATACTCGTGCCGCGCGGAGCCAACATGGCCTACTACCAATACACATACCGCCTGCTGAGCGACGAGATATTTTCATATCTCGGCATCAGCGGCCAGATGGGTTCGCTGGCACCGCACTTCGCTGTCGACTACTGGTTTGCATGGGTTGTGCCGCTGTGCATTTTCATCATCTTTGTCATCTTCGATTGCCGCATAAGGCTCAACCCCATGGGCATGCATCGCCGCTATCTTGGCAACGACCTGCTCTGCATGGGTGTCGGTATCGCTCTGCTGTGGTTCTTGGTCCGCGGCGGATTCGGCCATTTCCTGCAGCCTGCCGACGCCGCGCACTATTGCCAGCCGAAGAACACCGCTTTGGTGAGCAACGACGGCTACAATATCTTCCGCACTATGTTCACTCCCGACCTCGAAGAAGTGAAATATTGTACAGAATCCGAGCTGGCCGGGATATACGAGCCGGTGTACGACGGTCGTTCTTCGGGCAACATAGCGGCTGCCGACAGTGCGGTGTACAAGGGCCGCAACGTGGTTATGATTGTGGTCGAGAGCCTTGGACAGGAGTTTATGGGCTGCTACAACACCCAACCCAACGCCGAGACTCGCACGCCGTTCCTCGATTCGTTGGCCCAGTATTGCACCGTATACGACGGACGTTCCAATGGCAAGAAGAGCATCGAGGGCATCACCGCCATCAACACCTCGATTCCCAACCTGATGAGCATACCGCTGACCAACTCGGTCTATGGCAATGACAATTTCATTGGCTTGCCCGCCGTGTTGAAGCGGCACGGTTACACCACAGCATTCTATCATGGCTCGTACAACGGCGTGATGGACTTCGACAAGACCTGCGCCAGAATAGGCTTCGACGAATATCTTGGCATGAACGAGTACAATGCCGACCCGATGGCCCGCGCCGAGGACTACGACGGCGTGTGGGGCATCTTCGACGAGCCGTTCCTGCAGTACACCGTCAAGCGCATCGGCACCTACAGGGAGCCGTTCTTCGCCGAGGTGTTCACCGTCACATCGCATCACCCCTTCCCGATACCTGAAAGCCACAAAGGCGAGTTTGCCGAAGGGAGGCACCCGATACTTAAGTGCGTGGAGTACATGGACTATTCGCTCCGCCGTTTCTTTGAGGAGGCACAGAAGCAGCCGTGGTACGACAGCACCGTCTTCATCATCACCGGCGACCACAGCGGCCACGGTCTCACCCCCGAGTACAACGACTACGACGGTTGGTACCGCATACCGATGATGGTGTTTGACCCGCAGCGTCCCGAAGGCCACAGAGTCAACAAAATAGTGCAACAGATAGACCTCTTCCCCACCCTCGTCGACTGGTTGGGCATCGAAGGCGAACGCTTCGTCTGTTTCGGTCAGAGTGTGGCACATGACGGGCCTGGCTGGCAGGTCTACTACGGCAACGGATACCATGTGCTGGTGAGCGACAACCCGCAAACCGGCAAACACGACATAACCGTCATCATGGGCGACTATATCAGTGGCCGTGCCGAAAACGTAGGCTTCCTTTGCGCCGTCATACAGCAGTACAACGACAGGATAATAAACAACAAACTAACCATACAATGAAGACTAAGACTTTGATAGTGGTCAACCCCATTTCGGGCGTTGGCCGCCAGAAGAAGATAGAGCAGATGCTGAAGCAGAACCTGAACCGCGATCTCTTCGACTATGAGGTGTGCTACACCGAACACATACATCACGGCACCGAGATAGCACGAGGTGCGGCCAACAAGGGTTACGACTGTGTTGTGGCAGTCGGCGGCGACGGTTCGGTCAACGATGTTGTCCAGGGCCTCAAAGGGAGCGATACCCGGCTGGGCATCATACCCTGCGGCAGCGGCAACGGCTTGGCCCGCAGCCTCAAACTGCCACTGCAACCTTGGCTGGCCATACGTGTGCTGAACCAGCAGTATGAGCAGACTATAGACAGCATCGTGGTCAACGACCAGTGGGTGGTGGCCAATGCTGCGGGGTGCGGCTTCGACGCATATATAGCCCGCATGATGCACGCCGCCAAGACGCGCGGCCTGCCGGCCTACACCAACCTGGTGCTGCGCGAATATGCCCGCTACAAAAATTCGGACTACCACCTGATTGTCGACGGCCACGAGTACTATCGCAATGCGTGGTTCATCGCTGTGGCCAACAGCCAGCAGTTCGGCTACAATCTGGCTGTGGCACCGAAAGCCAAACTCGACGACGGCCTGATGGACATCAGCATCATCGACAAGGTGCCCATCGAGCACCTGCCCATCACGGCGCCGCTGGCTTTCACCAACCATCTTGACCAGTCGCAGCATGTGGAGATGTTCCGAGCCAAAGACCTCGTCATCGAGGGCAATGCCGACCGCTGGGTGAACCTCGACGGCGAGGGCGAGAACATAGGCACCACGGTGCACTTCGAGGTGCATCCCAAGTCGGTGAAGATTTATGCCCGCGACCTGAAGCACCCTCTGCGCGAGATAGCCCCCGCCCCTATTGGCAATTTAGCAATACCTCCACTCAAATGAGCAAGAAACGAGCCCAAGGAGTGGTCTACAGCACCAACCCCGACTATGAATACGATTATGGCCTTGAGTCTGAAGCCGAGACGCTGTCTCCACAGCAGCAGAAGCTGCGTGTGCGCATCGAGCGCAATCACCGTGGCGGCAAAACGGTGACGCTTGTCACTGGTTTCGTCGGCTCCGACGACGACTTGCAGTCGCTGGGCCGCCTGCTGAAGAGCAAGTGCGGTGTGGGCGGCTCGGCCAAAGACGGCGAGATTATCGTCCAGGGCGAGCACCTCGACAAGGTGAAGCAGATACTCCTCGGCGAAGGATATTCAAACACAAAATAAAGGTTATAGGTTATAGAAGTTCAAGGAGTTCAGGGAGTTCAAGACAATACCGTCGGCAGCACATTTGGCTTAACTACTTAACTACTGCCTGCTGTCTACTTTCAGGTTAGAGGTGATAGGTTAAATTTAAATATAAGTTAAGGCTGACGCACCATGATGTCAATTTTTGGTGCGTCAGCCTTAACCTTTAACCTTTAGCCTTTAAGCTTTAACGTTTTACTTTTTACTTTTCACTTTTCACTTTTATTTCACCCTGCCGCCCTTGTAAAAATGTTTGCTCCAGTAGGTGTCGTCCACCTTGCTGACGCACACCCCCTGGCTGGTGGAGGCATGGGCGAAGAGGCCGTCCTTGAGGTAGATGCCCACATGCGACACTTTGCCCTTGCTGTTGGTGAAGAAGAGTATGTCGCCCTCGCGGAGCTGGTTTTTGCCTATCAGGGTCACATCGCGCAGTATGTCGTTGGCGGTGCGGTGCAGGGTTTTTCCATAGACGGTCTTGTATATTGCGCCTACAAAGGCCGAGCAGTCGATGCCGTTGCGGTCGGTGCCGCCGTATTTGTATGGCACCCCGAGCCACTGGTTGACCGTGGCATACAGAGCTTCGTTGTCGTCGTCGTTGCATTGCAGGCCGAGGGCGTTGTTGCAGTCTGTTCCGTCGGCCTTTTTGCGTTTCGGTTTGGCTTTCACGGGACTTGATATGACGGGGGTCTCGTCGACCTGCTCATCGATGTAGAGTTGTCCGATGATGAAATCCTCGTCTTCCAAGTCGCGCGCCATGAAAGACTTTACGCTTTCGCAACCGCTGAGTGTCAATGCGGCGAGCAATGCTATGGCAACCGTGCGTTTCATTTGATTACGAATATGTCCTCGTTGCTGCGTTTCATGTAGTAGTTTTCGCGGCCGTAGTGTTCTTTGGCGTCGGTATTGCCGCGCATCGCGGCGGCGTTTATGCTGTCTTGCACTATGGCTTCGGCCAGGCGTTGCTCTTCGGCGTGGTGTTCCTTCACCTGGCGGTCGAGCCGCGAGCTGACCCGCAGGCTGTAGTCGTCGATGAATACGATGACCACCACGAAGACAAGTGTGGCTATGACGTACTTGTTGAGCAGCAGTTTCTTTATTTTGTCCCAGTTCATCTGACTTTCAGTTTTTGGCCTACGCGTATCTTGTCGCTTTTCAGGCCGTTGCGTTTCTTGAGGGTGCTGACGCTGATGCCGTGTTTGGATGCTATTCTGTGCAGGGTGTCGCCTTTGCGCACGGTGTAGTATTTGCCGCCGCCCGACGAGGCTCTGCCGGCTTTGCCGTGAGGCTCTATCTTGATGGGCCGGCGGCTCAGGCTGTCGGCGGTGCGGGCGTAGATGGAGTCTTGTCCGGTGATGAAGAGCTCGAGTTTCGACGTGGGCAGGCAGATGGGGTACATGCCGCTCGAACCGGGTATTAATCCGGCGCGGTACTGCGGGTTGAGGGTGCGCAGCTCGTCCATCTCCATGTTCAGGGCGTCGGCCACAAAGCACATCAGCACGTCGCGGTCGAGCATGATGGTGTCGCTGCGCAGGGGCAGGTTGATGCGGCCGGGCTGCAGGCCGTGTTCTTCGTAGTAGTTCATCACGTAGATCACCGCGATGAACGAGGGGATATATCCGCGGGTCTCGCGCGGCAGGTTGTAGTAGATGTCCCAGAAGCCGCGCTTGCCGCCGCTGCGGGCTATGGCTTTGTTTATGTTGCCGCTGCCGCAGTTGTAGGCCGCAATGGCCAGCTGCCAGTCGCCAAACACGCGGTAGAGGTCGCTCAAGTGGCGAGCGGCGGCCACGGTGCTTTTGTACGGGTCGCGCCGTTCGTCGACCACCGAGTTGACTTCCAAGTCGTAGAGCTTGCCGGTGCTGTACATGAACTGCCAGAGGCCCGCGGCGCCCACGCGCGAGGTGGCCTGCGGGTTCATGGCGCTCTCCACGATGGAGAGGTATTTCAGCTCTTCGGGCACACCGTAGCGGCTCAGGGCTTCTTCGAACATGGGGTGGTAGTATTCGCAGAGTGTGAGCATGACGTCCAGCTTGTTTGACATCACTTTGAGGTAGAAGCGTATATGCGAACGCACCTCGGCGTTGAAGGTCATCGGTATGACGGTGTGCAGAGCCTGCAGGCGGCGTATGATGACGCTGTCGGGCAGGGCGTCGAACTCCTCGAGCGACAATTCGCGTGCCGAGCGTAGATTGCGATGGGCGTTGCGGCGAAGGTAGTAGCTGTTGAGCAGGCTGTCGTACGACTCGGCATAGCGGAGCGTCATGAGCTCGGCGTCGCTGCCGGGTTTGTTGTCCTGGGCCTGGCAAACATTGATTTGCAGTGCTGATATGATGAGTGCCGTTAGGGCTGCTATTTTCAGTTTCATGTTTCTGTAACGTCGTTTCGCGGATATTATTATGTGGCGGCAAAAAAAAATCTGTCATCGACCCTGTTTCGGTCGGTTCATGCACCGCTCCGGATGCAGTTTTCTACGTATCCGGTAGTGCATATCAACGATACATCAACGATATATCAACGATATTTCGACGATTACAATCGTTGATATATCGTTGATATATCGTTGAAGTATCGTTGATATGCCCTACCGGTACACTTGTAAATGCGGTGCGGAGGCGGACCGGAATATGGCATGGGTGAAATTTTTTTGTGGAGTGACATACGAATGTCGTTTTTTTTTCGTTATATGGTCATATTTTTGGGAAAAACAAGGGATAAAAAACAGAATATCAAGATATGAAACTTTCACAATTTAGGTTTAACCTGCCGAAGGAGCTGATAGCGGAGAAGCCGATGCGCAACCGCGACGAGGCGAGGATGATGGTGGTGCACCGCGACAGCGGCGAGATAGAGCACCGCGTGTTCAAGGACTTCATCAATTATGTTGACGAGGACGATGTGGTGGTGGCAAACAACACGAAGGTGTTTCCGGCGCTGCTCGACGGCGAGAAGGAGAAGACCGGCGCGAAGATCGAGGTGCTGCTGCTGCGCGAGCTGAACGAGGATATGCGCTTGTGGGATGTGCTGGTGGATCCGGCACGCAAAATCAGGATTGGCAACAAGTTGTATTTTGGCACGAACGATGCGCTGGTGGCCGAGGTGGTGGACAATACCACGAGCCGCGGGCGGACGATACGTTTTCTCTTCGACGGCACCCACGAGGAGTTTATCAAGATTGTGAGGGGAATGGGCCGTACGCCGCTGCCAGACGAGCTGCGGCGGCTGCGCGACATCGAGAAGAAGGATGCCGACGACTATCAGACGATTTACGCGAAGGTGGAAGGGAGCACGGCGGCACCGATAGCGGGCCTGCATTTCAGCCGCGAGCTGCTGAAGAGGATGGAAATCAAGGGCGTGAAGTGGGCCGAGCTGACGGTGCATTGCGGCATGGGCGAGTTTAAGAGCATCGATGTCGAGGACCTGTCGAAGCACCGGGCCGACGCGGCCGAGATGCATCTGAGCGAGGATGTGTGCCGCACTATCATGGACGCCAAGGCCGCCGGACGGCATGTGTGCGCCGTGGGCACGACGACGATGCGCGCCCTGGAGAGCGCGGTGACCATTCCCGGCAAGGTGTTCCCATACGACGGATGGACGAACAAGTTCATCTTCCCGCCCTACGATTTCACTATTGCCGACATGATGGTGAGCAATTTCCACCATTCGATGAGCAGCCATTTCATCATGGTGAGCGCTTTTGCTGGTCCCGAGCTGATGATGGAGGCCTACCAGACGGCCATCAAGGAAAAGTATCGTTTTTCGACCTACGGCGACGCGATGCTGATAATATAAGTTGGGAACTGTAAGCTGTGAGTTTTAAGCTGTGAGTTTTAAGCTGTGAGTTTTAAGCTGTGAGTTTTAAGCTGTGAGTTTTAAGCTGTGAGTTTTAAGCTGTGAGTTTTAAGCTGTGAGTTTTAAGCTGTGAGTTTTAAGCTGTGA
>JAZNSV010000007.1:0-15126 GCA_045591485.1 Bacteroidales bacterium
AAAGATACACATTTTTCCGCAATCAAGGGAGAAGCCGCATTTTTTTTGCGCTTCTCCTTTGAAAGTTTAAAGGCTTCCGCGCTCCTTTTTCTGTTTTTGACCAAAGTGTTGCATTTATGAGTTGAACTTAAGGAATGTTAACAGATGTTAATTGCAAACAGATAAAAACAAATCGGAAACGACGCGTTTTTTCAGCCGGCCAACGGGTAGAGGATGAGACCGGTGCCATTGGACGATGAAGCAGGAAGCATTAAAAGGAAACAAATGGAAACCATAATACTGCCGGAACGTTGGGCGAAAGGCGTTTGGGAAAGGCAAATCAGTCCGGGCTGGGTTCTGAAATCAAAAAGAATGTTAAACGTGCAATAAATGCGCATTTTTAATGTTATCTGTAGCAAAAAGAAGATAACAAACTAAACATACACAACAATGGAATCTGTGAATATTCAGGAACTTAACGAGCGTATCGGACGCGAGAGCGCCTTTGTCGACGTGCTGACCATGGAGGTCGGCAAGCAGATTGTCGGCCAGAAGCACATGGTGGAGGCCCTGATGATAGGCCTGCTGAGCAACGGGCACGTGCTGCTCGAAGGTGTGCCAGGTCTGGCCAAGACCCTCACCATCACCACTTTGGCCAAGGCCATCGACGCCAAGTTCAGCCGCATACAGTTCACCCCCGACCTGCTGCCGGCCGACTTGCTGGGCACCATGATATACAGCCAGAAGAGCGAGACCTTCCAGGTGAAGAAAGGCCCCATATTCAGCAACTTCATCCTGGCCGACGAAATCAACCGCGCCCCCGCCAAGGTGCAGAGCGCACTGCTCGAAGCCATGCAGGAGCGCCAGGTGACCATCGGCGAGCAGACCTTCGGCCTCGAAGAGCCCTTCCTGGTGCTGGCCACTCAGAACCCCATAGAGCAGGAGGGCACCTATCCACTGCCCGAGGCCCAGGTGGACCGCTTCATGCTGAAGGTGGTTATCGGCTACCCCAAACGCGACGAGGAGCGCCAGATACTGCACGCACAAGTCAACGAGCCGGTGCGCCGCCAGGGCGAGAGCCACGCCATACTGAAGCCGGCCGACATCATGAAGGCCCGCGAGCTGGTGCGCGAGGTGTATATGGACGAGAAAATCGAGAACTACATCACCGACATCATCTTCGCCACGCGCTACCCGAAAGACTACGGCCTGGAGAAGCTGCAGCCGATGATAGGCTACGGTGCCTCGCCGCGCGGCAGCATCAACCTGGCCGCCGCCAGCAAGGCCTACGCCTTCATGCGCCGCCGCGGCTACGTGATTCCCGAGGACGTGCGCGCCGTGGCCATGGACGTGCTGCGCCACCGCATTGGCCTCACCTACGAAGCCGAAGCCGAGAACATCACCAGCGAGGAATTGGTGAGCGAAGTGCTCAACCGCGTGGATGTGCCTTGATGCGGTTGATAGGTTGAGTTTTAAATTTTAAGCTTTAAGTTTATAGGTTGAGTTTTAAATTTTAAGCTTTAAGTTTTAAGTGGCTGCGCAGGCCGCGTCAGCCCACTCACAGCTCACAACTCACAGCTCACAACTCACAGCTCACAACTCACAGCTCACAGCTCACAGCTCACAACTCACAGCTCACAACTCACAGCTCACAACTCACAGCTCACAACTCACAGCTCACAACTCACAGCTCACAACTCACAGCTCACAGCTATTGTAGATAGGTTGATATATGATTAAATAATAATGGATGAAGATATAATCAAAAAGGTTCGCAAGATAGAAATCAAGGCGCGCGGACTGAGCCAGCAGATGTTCAGCGGCGAATACCACTCGGCCTTCAAAGGCAGGGGCATGGTGTTCAGCGAGGTGCGCGAATACCAGTACGGCGACGACGTGCGCAACATAGACTGGAACGTCACCGCCCGCCTGGCGCACCCCTACGTGAAGGTGTTTGAAGAAGAGCGCGAGCTGACGGTGATGCTGCTGGTCGACGTGAGCGGCAGCGGCCGTTTCGGCACCCACAGCCAGTTCAAGGAAGAGCTGGCCGCCGAGGTGGCAGCCACGCTGGCCTTCAGCGCCATTGCCAACAACGACAAGGTGGGCATGATACTCTTCAGCGACCGCATAGAGAAATTCATACCGCCCAAGAAAGGCCGCACACACATACTGCGCATCATTCGCGAGCTCATCACCTTCCGCCCGCAGAGCAACGGCACCGACATCAGCGGCGCGCTGGGCTACTTCAGCAACGTCATCAAGAAGCGCTGCACAACGTTCTTGCTGAGCGACTTCTACGACCGCAACTACGCCGACGCACTGAAGCTGGCCGCCGGCAAGCACGACATTGTGGCCCTGCGGCTGGTAGACCGCCGCGAGGAGCACCTGGAGAACCTGGGGCTGGTGAAGTTCTACGACCCCGAGAGCACCGAGACGCTGTGGGTAGACACCGGCAGCGCCGCCGTGCGCCGCATGGTAGACGCCCGCGCCGCCGAACAGGCCGCTCGCACCGAGGCCACCATGCGCCGCTACGGCATCGACATGGCCACCCTGCACACCGGCGAAGATTTCGTGATGCCGCTGCGCGCACTGCTGGCACGCAGAAGCTGACGCCGCCAGAAGAGCGCAGAAAGAGACAACAGTGAAAGAAAACAATGAAAAGTGAAAGTCAAACAATGAGAGATAAAAAGTTGGAAAATGGAATCAGGCTGATGAAGACGGCGCTTGCATGTGCAGGCGTATTCATCGGGCTCGTGCTTCCGGTTTCCAATCGGGCACAGGCACAGGCCGTGGCCACGCTGCGCGACGACACCATAGCCCTCGGCGACCAGACCACGCTGACCGTGCGCCGCGCGCTGACCTACCCCTCGACCGACCAGCTGAGCCAGAACGGCATAGTGGCCCTCGGGCAGGAGTTCGACAGCGGAGCCCACACGCAGACCACCGTCATCACCAGCTTCGAGCCGGGCCTGCACTACCTGCGCCTGAGCCCCGACGACTCGCTGCCGCTGGTGGTGACCGACGTGGAGATAGACAGCGCCAACGCCGAACTGCGCGACCTGGCACCGCTGCAGCGCATACCCTACACCTTCTGGGAGATATTCCGCTGGGTGCTGCTGGTGTGGGCTGTGGCCATCGTGGCCATCGTGGTGTGGTGGCTGGTGGAGCGCAAGCGCCGCCACGGAAGCATCATAGTGCACCGCGAGCCGCAAGACACCCGCACCCCCGAAGAGCGGGCCCTGCAGGCCCTCGACGAGCTGCGCCAGCGCCGCCTGTGGCAACAGGGCAAACAGAAAGAATACCACACCGATCTGACCGACGCCGTGCGCCGCTTCATAGAAGAGGCCACAGGCATTCGCGCCACCGAACTGACGAGCGACGAGACAATAGACGCCATAAACCACGGCCCGTGGCACATAGACTGCACACCGCTGCAGGGCATCTTCACCACCGCCGACCTCGTCAAGTTTGCCAAGAGCGAGCCCCAGCCCCACGAGCACGAACGCTCGATGGACGAGGCGGTGCGCTTCGTGCAGCAACTGTGGCAGGAAGCCAAACCGAAAGAAGAGGAGGTGCAGCATGAATAGCGCCATCACCTTTGCCCATCCGTGGGTGCTGCTGGGATTGCTGCTGGTGCCGCTGCTGGCGGCCTGGTGGATATGGCGCTACCGCAAGCAGGAAGCCGCCGTGCAACACTCGGACATCGACATCTTTGCAGGCGTGGGCACCACACTGCGTGTGCGCCTGCGCTGGCTGCCTTATGCCCTGCGCCTGCTGGCCGTGGCAGCCATGGTGATAGCCCTGGCGCGCCCGCAGAGCAGGCTGAGCCGCCAGGAGATGAAGGTGGAAGGCATCGACATCGTGATGGCAATGGACATCAGCGGCTCGATGCTGGCCGAAGACTTCAGCCCCAACCGACTGGAAGCCGCCAAGCGGGTGGCCGCCGAATTTGTAGAAGGGCGCAAAAACGACCGCATGGGCCTGGTGGTGTTTGCCGGCGAAGCCTTCACACAGGTGCCGCTGACGATAGACCACCACGTGCTGCTCAAACAGCTGGGCAGCGTCAAGAGCGGCATCGTGCGCGACGGCACCGCCCTGGGCGACGGACTGGCCACCGCCATCAACCGCATCAAAGACAGCGAGGCCAAGAGCAAGGTCATCATACTGCTCACCGACGGCGTCAACAACCAAGGCAGCGTAGACCCGCAGAGCGCCGCCGAGATAGCGGCCATGTACGGCATACGCCTCTACACCATCGGCGTGGGCTCGCTCGGCAAAGCCCCCTACCCTTTCCGCGACCAATTCGGACGTGTGCACTACCAGAACATCGACGTCGAAATCGACGAACCGCTGATGCAGCAGATGGCCGCCGCCACCAACGACGGACGCTACTTCCGCGCCACCAACAAGAAAGCCCTGCAGCAGATATTCAGCCAGATAGACGAGATGGAGAAAAGCAAGATAGACGTGACCCAATATGCACAGACCCGCGACGAACAGGGCCGGTGGCTGTGGCTGGCGCTGCTGGCCCTGACAGCCGAACTGCTGCTCAGCTGGCTGTGGCTTAAAAACTAACCACTACCAACTAACAACTACCAACTAAAGAATGATACATTTCGAACATATAGAATATCTCTGGCTGCTGGTGCTGGTGGCAGCGCTGGGCGGCCTGTGGGCCTACGCCTCGTGGCGCAGGCGCCGCCGTATGGAGGCCTGGGCCGACCGCACCATGTTCGGCCGGCTGATACCCGACCAGTCGGGCTGGCGCCCGAAATTGAAGATGGGCCTCACGCTGACCGGACTGGCACTGCTCGTGGTGGCGCTGGCCAACCCGCAGTTCGGCACCAAGATAGAGAAAGGCAAACGCGCCGGAAGCGACGTGGCCATCTGCCTCGACGTCAGCAACAGCATGATGGCCGAAGACATACAGCCCAACAGGCTGGAGCGCAGCAAGCGCGTGGTCAACAACCTGCTGAGCACCCTGGCAGGCGACCGCGTGAGCCTCATCGTCTTCGCCGGAGCCAGCTACATACAGATGCCGCTCACCAACGACTACAGCGCCGCCAAGCTCTTCCTCGACCAGGTGAGCTGCGACATGATAGCCTCGCAGGGCACCGCCATCGGCGACGCCATAGACAAGTCTATGCTGAGCTTCGGCTACGGCGACAGCGACCGCCCGTGGGAGAAAAACAAGGGCCGCGCCATAGTGGTGATCAGCGACGGCGAGAACCACGAAGACGACGCCGTGGGCGCCGCCGGAAACGCCCTGAAAGAGGGCGTGCGGGTGTGCACCATCGGCATGGGCCTGCCCGACGGGGCACCCATACCCGAATACGACCAGCGCGGCCGCAAAGACGGATACAAACGCGAACGCGGCGGCAGCATCATCATGAGCAAGCTCAACGAGCAGATGCTGCGCGACATAGCCGATGCCGGCGGCGGCGTATACGTGCGTGCCAGCAACGCCGGAAGCGGACTGGGCGACATCACCAAGGTGATAGAAGGGCTGGAGAAAGAAGAATACGGCGAAGCGGTGTTCAGCGCCTACGAAAGCCGCTACCGCTGGCCTCTGGCTGCCGGCCTCGTGTGTCTGCTGGCCGAACTGCTCATCTTCGAACGACGCAACCGCAAATGGAACCTGGAGGACATACTATGAAGAAACTACTGATTATAGGACTGATAGGATTGATAGGCTGCACCGCACAGGCTCAGGCCGACCGCAGTCTGCTGCGCGAGGGCAACCGAAGCTACAACAACAAAAAATACGACGAGGCCGAGGTGACATACCGCCGGGCTTTGGAACAAGACAGCACCGACTTCCGCGGACAATACAACCTGGCGTCGGCCCTCTACCGCGAAAAGAAATACGACGAAGCCGCCCGCCATTTTGCACAGGCAAGCGAAAATCCCTCTATCGACAAACACAAGCGGGCCCGCACCCTGCACAACATGGGCAACAGCCTGGTGCAGGCAGGCCTCGGCAACGAGCAGCAGGCCATGCAATACTTCGGACAGGCGGTGAAAGCCTATCAGGAGTCGATGAAGCTGGAGCCCAAAGACGAAGACACTCGCTACAACCTGGCCTACGCCCGCCGCTTGCTGCAGCAGGCCCAGCAACAACAGCAGCAACAACAGCAGCAACAAGGCGGCGGCAACGACCAGCAGCAGCAAAACAAAGACCAGAACCAGCAACAGCAGCAGGGCGACAACCAGCAGCAGAACCAGCAACAGCAACAACAGAACCAAAACCAGCAAGGCAACCAGCAACAGCAGCAACAACCCCAGCAGGGGCGCGAACAGAAGCAGCAGCACCAGCAGGCCAAGCCCACCGACCAGAAGCGCCAGGACGCCGAGCGAATGCTCGAAGCCGTGAAGAACAACGAGCGCCAAACCCTCAAGGAGCAGAGCCGCAAAGAGCAGGCCACCACAGTGCGCCACACCGACAAAGACTGGTAGTTATTCAGCAAAAAGAGTTATGACCCACAGCATGAAACATATTATGACAAAGATGCTTGTCTGCATAAGCATATTGTTTGCCGCCATCGGCTACGCATCGGCTCAGGAGATGCGCGTCAACGCCCCGGAATCGGTCTTTGCGGGCGACGTGTTCACCGTGAGGTTCGACGTCGACGACAAGGCCAAAGACTTCAACGGGCCCTCGTTCAAGGGGTTCAGCCTTATCAGCGGTCCCAATGTATCCTCATCTACCAGCATGACCTTCATCAACGGGCAAAGCTCGCGCAGCGTAAACACCTCATTTTCCTACAGGTTGAAGGCCGATGTCGAGGGCACCTTCAGCGTAGACCCCGCATCGTGCACCGTCGACGGCAAGAAAATCAGCTCGAAGCGCTTCAGCATCAAGGTGGAGAAGATGAGTGCCGCACAACAGCAACAACGCCAGCAGCAACAGCAACAACAACAGCACCAAGCCTACGACCCCTGGGCCCAGCAGCCGCAACAGGCCACACAGATAGACGAGAAAAGCCTCTTTGCACGCGCCAGCGTCAACAAGAGCAACCCCTACCAGGGCGAGCAGGTGATCATCACCTACAAGATCTACACACAGGTTCCCATCAGCCAGTTTGCCATCGACAAGCTGCCGGGCAACAAAGGCTTCTGGGCCGAAGACCTCAGTGTGGGGCAGCAGATACGCCAGTATGAAGAAACCATTGGCGACCGCCGCTACCAAGTGGCCGAGATACGCCGCGGAGCCCTCTTCGCACAAGAGAGCGGACAGCTGAGCATAGAGCCGCTCGACCTCAACGTGCTGGCCATGGTGCAACGCCAGCGCCGACGCACAGGCAGCATCTGGGACCTCTTCGACGACCCCTTCTTCAACACACAACAAGCCGTAGAGCGCCCGCTCAGCACAAACCGCCTGTCGCTCAACGTGAGGCCTCTGCCGTCGGCACCTGAAGGATTCAGCGGCGCCGTGGGTCGCTTCGACGTCAAGGGCGGACTGAACCTCGACAAAGTGAAAGCCAACGAGGCCGTCAGCTACCGCATCACAGTCACCGGCAGCGGCAACCTCATGCTCATAGACGCCCCGCAGCCGCAGTTCCCCTCGGTGTTCGAGGTCTACGACCCACAGATAGACGACAACATCAAGAAAGGCGCCGACGGCATCAGCGGCAGCCGCACCTACGAGTGGGTCCTCATACCCCGCAGCCAGGGCGAATACAAGATACCGCCGCTGAAGTTCGTCTACTTCGACCCGCAGAGCGGACAGTACATCACACGCACCATAGCGGCTCAGGAAATCGAAGTAGAAAAAGGCGACGCCCGCCATACGGCCCACGCAAGCAACAAGGACGATGTGCAGCTGCTCAACAGCGACATCAACTACATACGTCCCATAGGCAAACTCAAACCCATCAAAGAGAAAGACTCCATTGGATGGGGCTTTGTTGCCGGCATGGTGCTCGTCGTGGCGCTGGCCTGTGCCGCCATCATATATGGCCGCAAGCGTCAGGCCGACGAGCTTGACGTGGCCGGCATGCGCATGAAACGAGCCACACGCATGGCCAGCAAACGTCTCAAGAAAGCCGCCGCCTACCTTGGTCCGGGCAACACCGACCGCTTCTACGAGGAGATCTACCGCGCCATCTGGGGCTGCCTCTCCGACAAGTACAACATCCCCCTCTCGCAGCTCAGCCGCGACACCGTCAGCCATTGTCTGGCCGACAAACAAGTGGCCGAAGAACAGCAGAACAGCATCATGAAGGTGTTGCAGGATGTCGACATTGCCCGCTTTGCGCCAGGCAACCCCGAAGACCAGAAGCAGACCATCTACACCGAAGCGCTCCTGATGATTGCCAACCTGTAAGAAGTCAAGAAGTTAAGAAGCCAAGACAAATGAAACAACTGTCCATAACAGCCATAGCCATCGCGCTCACCATCGGAGCGCAGGCCACACCATACGAAGACAATGCCCGCATGGCCGACAGCGCCTACCGCGTGGCAAACTACAACGAAGCCATCAGCATGTACGAGCAGGTGCTGGCAGAGGGCTATACCTCGGCCGACCTGTACTACAACCTCGGCAACGCCTACTATCGCGACGGCCAAATGGGTCGCGCCATACTCAACTACAACCGGGCGCTGCGGCTCCGTCCATCGATGACCGACGCAAAAGAGAACCTGGCTCTTGCCGAGAGCAAGACCGCCGACCGTATCACCCAGCTGCCACAGCTCTTCATCGTCCGTTGGGTCAAAGCACTCACCGACCACGTCTCGCCCACCACATGGCGCACCGTGCTCGTTGTGCTCACCGCCCTACTGGCAGCCGCCGTGGTTCTGCTCGCGCTCGGACGCAGCCTCGGCATGCGCAAAGGGGCCTTCATCGGCATAGTCGCAGCTGGCGTACTTTGGGTCATTGCACTCGCACTCTGCATCGGTTCAAGCCGCCACTACAACGCACACTCCCAAGCGGTGGTCATGGATGCCGCCGTCACCGTCAAAGGTTCGCCCGAATGGCAGAGTGTAGACAAACTCATACTTCACGAAGGCACCACCGTCACCATCCTCGAAGAACTCTCCTCTTGGTACAAAATACGCATAGCCGACGGCACAACCGGCTGGTGCGAACAGCAATCGGTGGAACGCATCTGATAAAAAGAAATGAAGAACACTCCGACATACGCCCTATGCCATGTTGCCAAAAAGACAGCATGCTTCGGCTTTGTTCTCATTTTTCAAACTCTTTTTCCGCTTCTGCTCCACGCACAAGACAATGGCTACTATGTCGACGACGAAGAATGCGGCTGCGAACTCTTCTTTGTCGAAGGCATACAGACCACCCGCGGCGACGACGGTCTCTTCGGATTCCGCCGTGCCGACGGCACCGTGGTGGCGCCCAACATCTACAAATTTGTCGACCGTTTCCACAATGGCTATTGCCGAGTCTTTCTCGACGAAGACCAATGCGGGCTTATCGACAGCACCGGGCGCACCGTTGTTCCATGCATCTACGCCAATATGGAATACCCCTCCGAAGGACGTATCGCCGTCTATCGCGGCGGGCGCGTAGGCTACTGCGACCTCGACGGCAACGAGGTGGTAGGGACAGTCTTCCTGCAGGGGGCCTCCTACAGTGGCGGCTGCGCCGCCGTGCAACTCGAAGACGGCTGCTGCGCCTTTGTAGACACTCTCGGACAGATGCTCTTCGACCGAACCTTCGACAACGTGCGCCCCTTTCACCACGGCTATGCCGCCGTATGCGACGAAGGCCGCTGGGGCCTTATAGCACGCGACGGTTCTGTCGCCCTGCCTATCGTACACACCGCCATGACCGAAAACAACGGCCACCTGTTCCTTGCCGGGTCGCTCGACCACATGGCCGTATATAGAGTGACTGAGCCGCAGAGCCACTCAGCCGCTCAGCCACTCACTTGCATCACCGACAGCATCTACGCCGGCACGATGGGCGAAAGCGAAGGCTTGCTCAGCGTCGTGCGCAACGGACACTGGGGATTCGTCGACGCCGCAGGCCGCGAAGTGGTGCCCTGCATATACGACGAGACCGGTCTTTTCCAGCAGGGACGCACTCTCGTCAGGAAGGGAGACCGATACGGCATCGTAGACACTGCCGGGCGCATCATCCTGCCTGTAGAATACGACGGGGGCCACGCCAAAGGCTTCCGCTACACCTACTTCGATGGCCGCGCCCTCGTAGAGAAGGACGGCAAAGCCAGCTTTGTAGACCTCGACGGGCACTTCATCATGCCCTTTGTTCTCGACGACGCCTACCACTTCTCCGACGGCCTGGCGGCAGTCAAGTTCGGCGGAGCCTGGGGCTATATCGACACCGCCGGCAACATATACATGCCTTTCATATTCGAATATGCATCGCCCTACAGCTACGGCCGTGCCGAGGTGGTATACAACGGCAACACCAGCAAAGTGGACCGCCGCGGGCGATGTGTGAAAAACTGCAACGAAATCATAGCATGGAGAGAATGGACAGAATAGCCACCCACGACGGCCACGTGGTCGCCGTCAAACGAGGGCTGGTCGACGTGCAAATCGTCGCCACCAGTGCCTGTGCAGCCTGCGCAGCCCACACCAAGTGCGGCTTTGCCGACTCGAAAAACAAAACCGTCAGCGTACCCTCCGCCGACTGGCAGCAATACCATCCCGGCGACGCCGTACGTGTGTGCATCGACCAATCGCGCGGCATGCTTGCCGTATGGATAGCCTACGTGCTGCCGGCCATCGTCATGCTTGGCATCATCGCAGGCCTCTCCGCCGCCCATGTCGACGAAGGTCTTGTAGCCCTCGCCGCCCTCGCCGTGCTCGCCGTCTACGTGCTCGTGCTCTACCTCGTCCGCCAACGCATCGAAAAACGTTTCACACTCACGGTGGAAAAAACAGTTGTCAGTGATTAGTGGTCAGTGGTTAGTAGTCGGCGCGCGACAGTCCTAACCTCTAACCTATAACCCATAACCATAAAACATGCTCATTCTCGGCATAGACCCCGGCACCCGCATCCTCGGCTACAGTCTGCTCGACACAGACCAGCACACACCACGCATCGAGGTGATGGATGTACTATACCTGCGCAACATTGAAGACTTCAACCTGCGCATACGCCGCATCTTCGACACCACCCTGCGCATCATCGACTCCTACCACCCCGACCACCTTGCCATCGAGGCGCCCTTCTTCGGCAAAAACGTGCAGTCTATGCTCAAACTTGGGCGTGCACAGGGAGTGGCCATTGCCGCCGCCATGAGCCGCGATCTCTCCATCACCGAATACGAGCCCTCGGTCATCAAGCAGCTCGTCACCGGCAACGGCAACGCCTCCAAAGAGCAGGTGGCGTCCATGCTCTATTCCATCCTGAATTCCGAAATCCGGAATTCGAAATTCGAAATCCAAAATCCCAAATACCTCGACGCCACCGACGCGCTGGCTGTGGCCTACACCTGCCACATGCAGCTTTCCAACCCCCTCGCCGACATACGCGAGCAGCTCAAAACCAAACACAAACGCACTAAATCGGCCAAAAAGCAATGGGCCGAATTCGTAGACCAAAACCCCGAACGAGTGCAATGAAAGTGGAAAGCGGAAAGTTAAAAGTTAAACTTAAAACTTAAAACTTAAAACTTAAAACTTTAAAAGTCATTGTCTTTAACTCCTCTAACTCCCATAACTCCCTAAACTCCACTAACACGATCACGCAATAACGCAATCAACCAACATATAAACCATAATGAAACCAAACAGAGTTCTACCACTGCTCGTCTTGCCGATACTCGTTCTGTCGGCTGCCTGCCGTGGACCGCAGGGCAACAAGCTCTTCGACCCGCGCCAGGTCGACTTCACCGTCCAATACAACCCGCTCTTCGACGGCCAGCTCTACCCCTCGCTCGTCCTCGCCACCAACCAGGCGGGCGTAGAGAAGATAGCTGAAAGCCATCAGGGTGCGGCATCCGACCCTTCAACTTTCAACTCTCAGCTTTCAACTTTTTCCGTCTCCCTCACCTCGCCCGCCGACAACGCGGTGCTCCGCATCGTCATCGACTCTTCGGCCCTCAACTACGTGACCATCATACAAGAGATACTTCCGCGCCGTGGTGAACAATACACCTTCTCGCCATCCATCAAATGGAAATACGACGTGCTGCGACGCCTGCGCCAGCCCTCGGCCGTAGACCTCACCTTCACATGCTACATCAACGATGAAGCCGTCGACATCAAAAACCTGCACCTCGGCTGCCGTTCCGTCAACGAATGCCCCCTCTCGCTCCGCGCCCCCGACGGACGCGTCTCCGACTTCCGCTGGCTCTTCGCCGCCTATGTCAACGAGGACCACACCTCGATACCCGACCTGCTGACCGACATGCTCGACCAAGGCGTCGTGAGCCGCTTTGCGGGCTACCAGTCGGCGTCGCCCAACGCCGTACGCGACCAGGTATTTGCCGTCTGGTACTACGCCCTCTCGCGCGGCATCACCTACTCATCCATCACCTGCACCTCCAACCCCTCGCCACGCGCCAACGTGCAGCACATACGCTTCTTCGACGAGGTCTGCACGTCGCGCCAGGCCAACTGCGTCGACGCCTGCGTCTTCTTCGCATCCATACTCCGCAAGATAGGACTGCGACCCGTCATCTTCGTCGAGCCCTGCCACGCCTACCTCGGCTACTACACCGACAAAAACCGCAAAAACATATCCCTCCTCGAAACCACCATCACCTCGTGGGTCAACTTCCCCGAACTCGACCGCTCGGCCGACTCGCTCGGCCGGCTGCCCGACGAGCAGTTCGCGCGCATATCCAAATACCTCTCCGACGCCGAGAAAGCCGACTACCAGGCCGGCCGCCTCGCGCTGCCTCAGCTCAAGGTCGCCGTGGCACGGTCGCTCTTCGAGAAAGCCACAGAATACGACCGCGAGACATACGAGGCCAACCGTCCGCACTTTGCCGACACCGCCAGCATCACCTTCCAGCAGCTCGACATCGAGCAGCTGCGCAAGATGGTGCAACCGATTAATTGAGTATAGGTTAGAGGTTATGGGTTAGAGGTTAAGGCTGACGCACAAGATTAGGTTATAGTTTAAAGTTTAAGGCTGACGCACCATGATGTCCACATTGGTGCGTCAGCCTTAACCTCTAACCTATAACCTATAATAATAGCCTAATTCTTGATTTTCAGCTGGCGCCAGGCTTCCTTGTACTTGCCGCCCGCCACACCGCCGATTTCCTGCCAGCGGCCCTGCAGGGCGCTCTCCTTGTTCAGCTTGCGCTCCACGCTCTCGTAGATGTCCTGATACGTATAGTTCTCAAACGCACCGGCCATGCCTTTCACCTCCTTGAGCAGGAAGTAGGTCAGGAAGCCGTGGTGCTGAGCGTCGAAGGCGTAGGCCGTCTTGTCGAAATCGGCCGCCAGCAGCACCACTGCGTCGCTTCTGAGGTTCATCTTGCGTTTGCGCTTCTTGGCCTTCGGGTCCACCTTGCGGTCGGCCCGCAGCATCGTTCCTCCGTTGCGCTGCCGTCCGTCGAAGCTTGCGTCGACCACCATCGTCAGGTTGCGCACCGGATAGCCCTTGAAAGCCCCCAGCAGCGCCTCGATGCTCAGCAGCTCCTTCGTCAGGCGTCCGCTCTCCTTGCCGCCAAGCGCAATATCCTGCTTCGTGACAGGATGAGACTTCTTCTTGCTGCCGAAACACCCTTTCTTCTTTCCGCCCAGGCTCTTGATACCGTCCACATTGATACGGTTGGGCACAAGGTAGCTCACGTCGTTGAAGTCGGTGTATCCATGGCCTGCATAGTAGATAAACACGTCGGCCTGCGCCTCGGTCTGGTCGCCGTTCTTGGTGGCCACAGCCTGCGCCAGGTCGGTCAGCCAGTGCACACCCTCGCGCAAAATCTCATCTTTCGAGGCATTCTTCAGCAGCTTCACCTGCCGTTCGGGCACGCCCAGCGCCCGCACAAAATAGCGGCGCACCATCTCGCCGTCGTTGCCCGCAAAAGGCACACTCGGCAGGAAAGAGGCGTCGTAGTCCTCGTTGGCCACCACCAGCACATAGGCGTTCTCGTAGGTCGACATGGCCTGCGGGATGTTGAAGTCGACGTAGTCGTCCTGTATCTTGTCGGCAGTCATCAGGTCTATCGTCTCGCGGAAGGCGTCGTGCACCGTCAGCTCGATGCTCGAGCGGCGGTAGTGGGCGCCCGTGTCGGCAAAACTGCGGGTCGTGAACTCATAGTCGTTCACCGTGCGTCCGAGGTTGCGCACATTGTTCTCCAAAAACCAACGCACCGACTGCGCCCTGATGTAGGCCAGCTGGCAGTTGTTGTTTATGCCCGTGGCGGCGTCCACACTCACCCTCAGCCGCTCGCCGTTGAAGGTTGTCGGCATATAGCGGAAGTCGCCATACTCGCCGCCGTAGGCGATGGTGCCCGCCAGCTCGGTGCCGTCGGTGGTCGAGGTGATGCGCACGCTCACACGCTTGCCGGCGCGGAACCAGTCGTCCATCATGCCCTCGACAAACATCTTCGTCAGGCGGCAGATGGCGCGCACCGAATTCGACGAATCCCAAGCATACACGCCCAGCGGATAGTCGTCGGTCCATCCCTCGAGGTGCTTGCAGCCATAGGCAATGTCGAACACCAGATTCTTCTCAGGCACACCCTCGGGCGTGAGGCCTTCGCCTATGCGCGCGCCGACGCTGATATAGGTCTCGTCGTAGAGCTTCTCGTTGTTGGGCAGGGCCACAAGCCACTGCTCAGCCTGACGCTGCATCTGCTTCTGCCGCGCCGCCACCTCGGTCTCCAGATACTGGCTTATGGCTGCCTGATACTCGCTGTTCAACTGCGTCTCGCTGCCCGCGACGACAACATCCTGCGCCGCAGCCGCCAGCACGCAACACACACACACTAAAACCGTTAACAATCTTTTCATAATCTATATTTTCTTTGCAAACAGACTGCAAAGATACAAAAAATTTGGAAACTGAAAAATGAAAAGTGAAAAGGGGATTGTTTGGTTGCGGGAATGTTTGAGTGTGTGAGTGTCTGATTGTTTGATTGTTTGAGTGTCTGAGTGTCTGACGCATTCAAACATTCAAACAATCTCATTCCCATCTGTAGAGACGCGGCGTGCCGCGTCTGCATTCCTTCCTGCCGCATGTCGTTGTCGCCTTTG
>JAZNSV010000008.1:0-12705 GCA_045591485.1 Bacteroidales bacterium
GCGGTCGATGCCGATGCCCATACCGCTGGTGGGCGGCATGCCGTACTCCAGCGCGCGGACGAAGTCCATGTCGATAAACATAGCCTCGTCGTCGCCCTTCTCGCTCAGCCGCAGCTGCTCCTGGAAGCGGCCCAGCTGGTCGATGGGGGCGTTCAGCTCGCTGTAGGCGTTGGCCAGCTCCTTGCCGCAGACGAAGAGCTCGAAGCGCTCGGTGAGCTCGGGGTTGTCGCGGTGGCGCTTGCAGAGGGGCGACATCTCGATGGGATAGTCGGTGACGAAGGTGGGCTGGATGAGCTTGCCTTCGCACTTCTCGCCGAAGATAGCGTCGATGAGCTTGCCCTTGCCCATGGTGGCGTCGGTCTCCACGCCGAGGCGCTTGCAGGCCTCGCGGAGTTCGTCCTCATTCATCGGGGCCACGTCGACTCCGGTCTCCTCCTTGATGAGCTCGCACATGGGGGCGCGGCGGAAGGGAGGCTTGAAGTCTATCTCGTTACCCCAGACGTTGACCTTGGTGTCGCCATGCAGCGTCTTGGCTATGCGCTCAAGCATGTTCTCGGTGAAGGTCATCATCCAGTTGTAGTCCTTGTAGGGCACATAGATTTCCATGGCCGTGAACTCGGGGTTGTGGGTGCGGTCCATGCCCTCGTTGCGGAAGTTGCGGCTGAACTCGTACACGCCAGGGAAACCGCCAACAATCAGTCGCTTCAGGTAGAGCTCGTTGGCTATGCGGAGATAGAGGTCAATGTCCAGCGCGTTGTGGTGCGTCACGAAGGGGCGTGCGGCGGCACCGCCGGGGATGCTCTGCAGCACCGGGGTGTCCACCTCGAGGTAGCCCTGCTCGTTGAAGTAGTTGCGCATGGTGTTCACAATCTGGGCGCGCTGCACGAAGGTCTCGCGCACCTGCGGGTTGACTATGAGGTCCACATAGCGCTGGCGGTAGCGCAGCTCGGGGTCGCTGAAGGCGTCGTAGACCACGCCGTCCTTCTCCTTGACGATGGGCAGGGGGCGCAGGCTCTTGCTGAGCACCGTGAGGCTCTTCACGTGGATGGAAGTCTCGCCCATCTGGGTAACGAACACATAGCCCGTGACGCCGATGATGTCGCCGATGTCGAGCAGACGCTTGAAGACGGTGTTGTAGAGGGTCTTGTCCTCGTCGGGGCATATCTCGTCGCGCTTGATATAGAGCTGTATGCGGCCATAGCTGTCCTGCAGCTCCACAAACGAGGCGGCACCCATGATGCGGCGGCTCATGATGCGGCCGGCGATGCTCACGTTCTGGTATAAAGTGTTGTCCTGGGGGAACTTCTCCAGTATCTCGTTGCTTTTCGCGTTCACCTCGTAGAGGGCTGCGGGGTAGGGGTTGATGCCCAGCTTCTTCAATTCCGCCAGCGAATTGCGGCGTATCTGTTCTTGCTCAGTAAGTTCTGCCATAATATAATATGCTGTTTTATTGTCGATGAATTGAACTGCAAAGGTACGAAATATTTTTGAAATCAGCCCAATGTTTTGGAAAAAAATATTCGAAAAACTGAAAAATCGACGCAAAAAGCCCCCCTTTTCATGCCAAAACATCCTGCCCCGCACCATATCCGGTAGTGCATATCAACGATACTTCAACGATATATCAACGATATTTCAACGATTGTAATCGTTGAAATATCGTTGATATATCGTAGAAGTATCGTTGATATGCACTACCGGATGGCTATTTAATCTGTTCCATGTCGGATTTATTTTGTATTTTTGCACCTCGAAAATCAAACATACACGAACATGGAAAAAGATGCAATACAGGTGATGATGCAGCACCGCTCGGTGCGCCGCTTCAAGTCGCAGGCGGTAGACCCGAAGCTGCTTGGCGAGATACTGGACTGCGGCCTGAGGGCCTCGAACACTGGCAATATGCAGCTCTACAGCGTGATAACCACGCAGCAGGAGCCCCTGCGCAGCGAATTGTGCAAGCTGCACTTCGGACAGTGCGCCACGGCGCCGTTGTGGCTGACCATTTGCACCGATGTGGCCCGCTACCACCACTACTGCCGCGTCAACGGCTGCGACGAGCCGTTCGGCAACCTGCTGTGGTTCGAGTCGGCCTTGGTCGATGCCTCGCTCGCCGCGCAGAACATCTGTGTGGCCGCCGAGGCCAAAGGTTTGGGTTTCTGCTTTTTGGGTACGGTGATGTACAATACCGCCGCCATAGCCGACCTGCTTCGTTGTCCGGCCGGTGTGGTGCCGGTGATAGCCATTGCGATGGGCTATGCCGACGAGGAGCCGCGCATGAGCGAGCGTCTGGGGCAGGATGCCGTGGTGCACAGCGAGACCTATCACGAACCCACCGACGACGACATCGTGCGCACCCATGCCGTGCGCGACAACGACGCCTTCAACCGTCGCATGGTCGAAGAGAACGGCACGCGCAACTACTGCGAGATATTCACCACCAAGCGCTATCCGCGTTCGACGAACGAGAGCGTTAGCAGCAATTTGCTTGATTTCCTGCGCCGTAGCGGCATGATGCAGTGAGGCGTGGCAGCGGCGGCTGCTGCGGTCTTCGGGCACGGGTTTTGCATGGCCGTGTCCGAAGGCCGTTTTGTATGCGGTTTTAGGAGAACTGGAGCATGAAAAAATATTTTTTTCCGACAGCATTTGAAAAAAAAGTGTATCTTTGCATTTCACACCCATGAGATGGGTGTTGGCTATTGTTTTGAATAACAAAAAATAATATTAAATTAAAACTAACACAACAGATGAAAAAAGCACTATTTTTCGTGCTGGGCGCAATGCTTATGGCAATGCTGCCCGGTAGCGCAAAAGCGCAGAGCAAAAGCATCGCTCTCGATGTGCGCACCCTTGACCACGCCGCCATCGAGGCAGCATGGATTTTTGCCGGTGCCGACACCGCAGAGTATTTTGTTGATTCGACCCACCTCAGTGGCACCCACACCAACCTTGTGTGGATCGACACTGTGGCCACCCGTGCGGCACTGACCGTCGGAGGCCTGGGTTACACACTCACCGGCACCGTCGATTCCGCAGCCTTTGCACATGGCGCCGTCGTGGTTGTCGACACCAACAACCGCATCTATGTCTATGGCGGTTCGAGCCAGACCGAACGTGCCAATGGTATCATCAAAGTGGCTGCCCTCTTTGACGGGGTCGAGTCTCTTGCAGGCACCCTCACTGTGGCCGGCAATGTGCTGATGCCCTACGAGTTTGCCGTCAGCGACAACCACGGCTGGAGCTACAGCACCCTTGCTGCTGCTATCGCCGATGTCACCGCCGACACCATCAACTTCGAGGCTGCCACCGTCAATGTCGACAACACCATCGTCCTCGGAATCGGACGCAATGTGGTTGTCAACCAGCTTGGCAAAGCCCTCGTGAGCCAGGTCGACACCACCTTCGTCACCAGCGGTATGGTCAGTCTGACCTGGAACGGCGGCAACGGCACCATAACCAGCACCGCAGCCCAGTCGCACATCTTCAGCATACAGCCGATGTCGCTGTTCGATTTGAAAAACGTTGTCGCCACAGCCACCGAAATCATCTCGCTCAACGGCACCTTCGCCATGGCCAATGTCAACAATAGCACCCTCAACGTCGCCGATGGCGGTCTCTGCGCAGTCTCCGTCAAAGGCCACAGCGCCATCAAGGTCGACAGTGTCAATTTTGCCGGCGGCACCCACGCTATCATGCTCGGCGACGACTTTGACGGCTATGCCCAGGTGCTGACCGCCACTGCCGCCAACCGCATGAGCTCCTATGCTGTGCCCGTCTTGGCCAATGGCTACCTCGTGAGCAGCGGCTATCGTGAATACTACCGCACTCTGAAGGAAGCCAGCGATGCTGCCTCTAACAGCGCCATTCTGCACATTGCCCGCAACATACCGGCCGCCGAGGTCGACACTATCAGCAAAGCCATGGTTGTCCTGTTTGAGGGCGACTCCATCAAGGGCGAACTCCACATCAACCATCCCAGCGGCACTGTCATTCTCAACGATGGTTATGTCAACATCATCAGCACCGACACCGCCAACAGCAGCACCATTCAGATCGACAGCATTGATGTGAACAGCAACCTCATGGTCAACTCGCACGTTGTGGCAATCAACAACGGTCGCTTCAACAACATCAACATCGCCAACGCCACTCCGCAGACCCTCACCATCAGCGGCGGCAAGTTCGCCGGTGCCCCCCGTGCCACCCTGCAGCAGTTCCTGTATCCCGGCAAGGGCTTCGGCGTCAACACCGATGCCGACGCCAGCCGCTTCCCCTGGAAGGTCATCAACGGCTACACCGTCACCTGGGCCAACTGGGACAACAACGGTGCCACCTACGACACCGTCTACAGCAATGCAGACCGCAAAATCAGCCCTGTATACAACCGTAACAACATCAGCATGAAAGACGGTATCGGTCTCGACACCCTCTTCATCGGCTGGTATATCGACAACGAAACCTTCAACACCCCGTGGAACTTCCCGACCGACGAGCTCATCCACGACACCACCCTCTATGCCAAGTATATCATCGTAGACCGTGACGTCACCACCGAGTACACCGTGCGCCACCTGCGCCAGAACCTGGCCCGCACTGGTTACGACACCGCCAACGTCTTCACCTATGCCGACTCGACCGGTCATCCGCTCACGCTGGTGCCCGCCCTCTACTACGGCTACACCTGCACCGTCGACAACATCTATATCGAAAGCCTGCAGCCCGGTCTCGACACCACCTTCTACTACGACCGCAGCAAGGTTCCCGTTGTGTGGGCCGCCGGTGCCGGTTATGTGGACGGCAACGCGCCGAACCACTACATCAACGACACCCTCTACTTTGGCGACACCATTGACTACTCCAGCCATTTTGCCACTCGCGAAGGCTTCACCTTCACCAACTGGGACACCACCCACATCACCGTCCACTACAACGTTGACACCATCTGGGCCCTGTATGTCCAGAACACCTATCCTGTGACCTGGAAAGTCTCCGGCACCGACGCTGGCACCGACAACTACAGCACCGTCTATACCGGCACTGCTTTCGACCAGCTCACCGGTGTATACACCGACGACAACAGCAATGAGGTGGAAGCCAACCTGACCTTCGTCAAGGGCAACGACACTGTGCGCACCCCCGACTATCCCGTCAATGCCGGTGTCTGGGCTGTGACCGCCAATCCAGTCAATCCCGCCTACCTGCTTGCCAACAACACCTTCACCCTCACCATCACCCCGGCCGCTCTGACCGTTAGCGGTGTTGTGGTCGACAGCGTGAAATTCTACGATGGCAGCCGTATGGCCAACGTCGCCAACCATGGCGGCGTCAGCGGCGTTGTCGGCAACGATGTTGTCGAGTACTCCGTTATCGCCATGTACGACACTCCCGAGGTTGGCGAAGGCAAGATCATCACCGCCACCTACAGCGTTGTCGGCGACCTCGGCACCAACTACGTCTTCGGCACCAACAACGACACCCTCACCCGCAACGGTATCATCGTCGAGGCCATCGTGCCCGACAACAACTTCGGCGATACCAACACCGGTATACAGGTCGACGCCACTGGCTACTGCATTGGCAACGGCATCATCAGCTACCAGCTCACCAGCGGCAACCCCGACCAGTACAAACTCAGCTTCAGCGACCAGGCTTTTGCCGACACCAACTGGCAGACTATTACCACCGCCGGCCAGATTGAAATCGATGTGCCCGAAGGAGTCGAGCCCGGCACCTACGATGTTACCATCGTCTTTGGCGACAGCCGCTTCCCGCAGCTCGTTAGCAACCCTGTGACCGTGAGCTTCAATGTCAACCTGCCCGAGACCTACACCATGCCGCTCTTCAGCGACGTCATCGCTCTGGTCGACTCCTGCCACTGCTTCACCGACATCCACTGGTTCCACAGCACCGACAACGGCGCCACTTGGACCGAAATCACCGAGGCTCATAACCAGTACTACTGGCAGGAAGAACCCGCTCTGACCGGACAGTATCGCGTTGTGGCTACCATGAGCGGCCGCACCGTTGTGACCTGCCCGCAGACCGACGTCACCACTCTGATTGTCGACGAACAGTCTCCCGAGGCATCGGTTGAAGCCTATCCTAACCCCGCCACCGACCAGGTGACCCTCCGCGTCAACGGCAGCACCGCCCGCACCCACACTCTCCGTGTGATGAGCGTCATGGGCCTCACCATCGAGAGCCGTGTCTTCGAGGGCAACGAGGCAAAGGTTGACCTGCGCGGTCTGCAGGCCGGCAACTATGTTGTCAGCGTCGACGGCATCGTGGTTCGTGTTATTAAGAAATAAGTAATAACGTAAAAAGCAAAATAGAATATGAAACGTATATTCATCTTGTTTGGTGTGCTTGCCCTCGCTCTCGGCGCCCAGGCTCAGTACAACCAGAAAAGCAATTATATCAGCTTCAACGTCAATGGCGGCATGAACAGCATGCTCTATAATCCCGCCAATGGCGACAACGCCCTTGCCCTCGGCTTCGGCGGCGGACTGCGCTACACCCACTTCTTCGGCCGCCACTTCGGTATCGGCTTCGGTGCGCAGTACAACTATGCCAACGCTTCGACGCTGTACGATTTCACCGACATCACCACCGGTCTTACCCACGACGACAACCCCGGCGTGACCTATGACCTGCACACCTCCTTCGACAAATGGCGCGAGCGTCAGAACCTGCGCTATCTGGGTATTCCCGTCGAGCTCTACTGGCGTGCCCCGATGGGCGAGCGCTGGTTCTTCCTCTTCGGTCTGGGTGCCCAGTTCGACCTGCCTCTGCATGGCGAGTACAACGCCACCGATGGCTCCTACCGCACCGAAGGCTACTTCCCCGCAATCGGTCACATGGTCAGCGACATGCCTGAGCATGGTTTCCGTACCTACAATGCCGAGGATGTTGAAGGCAGCGATTTCACCGTTGCACAATGGGGTGTCAGCATCATAGCCGACCTTGGTTTCAACTATGCCCTCAGCAACCACTGGGGCCTCTATTTCGGCATCTATGGCGGCTACGGCCTGACCAACATGCTCGACAGCGTGAGCACCGAGCCCGTTGTGCTCATCAATGAGGACGACGCTTCCAAACTCGACTACAACGGCACCTTCGGTTCCGACCAGATCGATGCCCTGCACCTGCTCAATTTCGGCGTGAAACTCGGTGTCAACTTCGGTTGGAACTGCCACAGCGGTAGCAAGGCCGCCAAGGATGACAGCGACCTCGTTTCCTACGACGACCAGAAGGCCGCCAAGGACAAAGAAAAGAAAGATAAGAAAGACAGCAAGAAGGACGACAGCAAGCAGCAGAATGAGACTCCCGCCACGAGCGAGAACAACCAGCCCGCTGCCGGCAACGCCGCCTATGGCAACAACGGTGCCGACGAGGCCGAAGAGGCTGCCGCCCGCGAGGCCCGCTGCAACGCCCGCCGCATGAACGATCCCGACATGGCCCAGGCTATGGCCAATATCGATGCCGACATCAAAGATGCCGAAGCAATGGCCAACGAGACCGGCAACGCCGACGCCAAGAACGCCGTCGCCGATGCCAAGGCCAAGGCTGCCGACGCCAAGAAGGCTCACAAGAACGGTCAGTACTGCAAGGCCTACGACCTATTCAACGAGGCCTATGGCAGAATTGCCGACAGCTATGCCAACGATGCCGAGACCTTTGCCGGCAAGAACAACACTCCCGAATCGAAACAGGCTGCCGACGACGCTGCCCTCTATGCCGAGGCTTCGCACAAGGACGGTCTCGACTGCGCTATGGCCGCCAGCCGCAACGCCCGCCTCAACAGCGAGATAGCCTGCAACGCTGACGGTGGTCGCAGCAACAACAGCGCCTACCTCGATCCTAACTATGCCGACTACCTGGCCAACGAGGCCATGGCTATGGCCAACGAGGCCAACAGCGCCAGCGGCAAGACCGATGCCAAGGATGCTTCTGGCAAGGCCTACCGTGGCCAGCTGGCTCCCAGCTATGCCGCCTGCGCCAAGAGCTTTGCCGAGAGCGCCGACGCTTATGCCGCCAAGTGCAACACCGCCGAGGCCAAGGCTGCCGCCAAGGAAGCCAACGCCAAGGCCACCGAGGCCGCTGAGGCTTCGCGCATGGGCGATGTTGCCGGTGCCTACCGTGCTGCCCGCGCTGCCCAGCAGGCTGCCGAGAACGCTCGCCGCGTGTGCGGTGGCGACGACAACGCCAAGGCCAACGAGCCTGCCGCCAAACCCGCCGATCGCACCCAGCTGCAGAAGTACCTTGACCAGATCAACGCCACTGTCCACTTCGACTTCGCCAAGACCGAGCCTAAGTTCGACAGCAAGACTGACCTGGCCATCCGCGCCCTTGTCGCTGCCATGAAGGCCGACAAGAATGTGAAGATCCTCATCACCGGCCACACCGACAGTGTTGGTTCTGCCGAAGGCAACATGACCTATGGCAAGAAGCGTGCCGAGGCCCTGAAGCAGCTCATGGTCAACCTTGGAGCTCCCGCTGCCAGCATCAGCACCGCCTCGAAGGGTCAGACCGAGCCTGTGGTGGAGAACGACACAGAAGAGCATCGCTACCAGAACCGTCGCGCCGTTATCACGCTGCGCTAAAGGTTAGCATATAAAGAGATGGGGCCGACGCTTTTGCGTCGGCCCCATCTTCATTTATTCTTGATTGTTTAATGCAGAAGCACCATGGCATATACCATGGTGCTTCTGCATTTGTTATAGTTCGAAACAAAAGATAATCAAAACTCTCTCAGTTGTTTTTTTAATAATGCTATTGCGTGGCCATCAGCGTGCCGACTCCAGCAGGGTCTGCATCTCCTTTATCTCGTCGCGGTATTTGGCGGCGGCCATAAAGTCCAGTTCCTTGGCGGCCAACTGCATTTTGCGTTGGCTGTCGCGGATCTCCTTGCGCAGCTGTTCCTTGGTGAGCGAAAGCAGACGAGGGTCGGGCCCTTTCTTGGCTGGGGCGGAGATGCTCTCTTCTTCGGCTGCCATCGGGGCGGCGGGCTCGTGCTGGCGGTATGGGCGGGCCTGGGGTTTGCTGCTCTCGTCGCGTTCTTCGGCGGCGCGTTCTATCACGCTTGTGGTGCCTATGATGGCTTCGGTGCTCTTCACGATTTGGCGTGGCACGATGCCGTGCTCCATGTTGTACTTTATCTGTTTGTCGCGATGGCGGTTGGTGATGTCAATGGCACGTTGCATACTGCCGGTGATGGAGTCGCCGTAGAGGATGGCCTTGCTGTGCACGTTGCGAGCGGCGCGACCGATGGTCTGAATCAGTGCGCGGTCGCTGCGCAGAAAGCCCTCTTTGTCTGCATCGAGAATGGCCACAAGGCTCACCTCGGGCAGGTCGAGGCCTTCGCGAAGCAGGTTGACGCCAACCAACACGTCGAATACGCCCATGCGCAGGTCGCGCATGATCTCTACGCGCTCCAGGGTGTCCACGTCGCTGTGGATGTATTTGCTGCGTATGCCGAGATTGGTGAGGTAGCCGGTCAGCTCTTCGGCCATGCGTTTGGTCAGCGTGGTGACAAGTACGCGCTCGCCTTTGTCGACGGTGTTCTCTATCTCGTCGAGCAGGTCGTCGACTTGGCTCACGGCAGGGCGCACCTCGACCACCGGGTCGAGCAGTCCGGTGGGGCGTATGACCTGCTCTACAACGATGCCCTCGGCTTCGCGCAGTTCGTAGTCGGCAGGTGTGGCGCTGATGTAGATAGTCTGTCCAGTGAGGTTGTAGAATTCGTCGTAGGTAAGAGGACGGTTGTCGAGAGCCGACGGCAGACGGAATCCGTATTCGACCAGCGATGTTTTGCGGCTGCGGTCGCCGCCGAACATGGCACCAATCTGAGGCACGGTGACGTGGCTCTCGTCGATGACAAGCAGCATGTCGTCGGGGAAATAATCGATGAGGCAGAAAGGCCGCGATCCGGGAGCACGCCCGTCGAAATAGCGGCTGTAGTTCTCGATGCCAGAGCAGTAGCCAAGTTCCTGAATCATCTCGACGTCGTAGTTCACGCGTTCTTCGAGGCGCTTGGCCTCGAGATTCTTGCCGATAGAGTAGAGATAGTCGCGCCGCTCGTACATGTCGCGCTGTATCTGCAGCAGGGCGTCGCCCATCTGCTCCTTGTTGGTGAGGAAGTTGCTGGCTGGATAGATGACCGCCTCGTTGAAACGTTCGATGCGCTGTCCGCTGATGGGGTCGAAGCTTTCGATGGTCTCCACCTCGTCGTCCCAGAAACTTATGCGGTAGCAGAAATCGGCAAACGAGGGAAAGACGTCGACGGTGTCGCCCTTGACGCGGAAGCGGCCGTTGGTGAATTCGATTTCGTTGCGTACGTATTGACCTTCGAGCAGGCGCATCAACAGGGTGTCGCGCTGCAGGCGGTCGCCTACATGCACCTCTACGGTGCCGCGCTTGAACTCTTCTGGGTTTCCGATGCCGTAGATGCAGCTTACGCTTGACACCACGATAACGTCGCGTCGGCCGCTGAGCAGAGCACTCGAAGCGCGCAGGCGCAGCTTGTCGAGTTCGTCGTTGATGGCCAGGTCTTTTTCGATATAGGTGTTTGTGGCTGGAATGTAGGCTTCGGGTTGGTAGTAATCGTAGTAGCTGACGAAATACTCAACGGCGTTGTTGGGAAAGAATTGCTTGAACTCGCCGTAGAGCTGTGCAGCCAGGGTCTTGTTGTGGCTCATAACAAGGGTTGGCCGACCCAACTCCTTGATGACATTGGCTATGGTGAAGGTCTTGCCGCTGCCGGTAACGCCCTGCAACACCTGAGCCCTCTGGCCGCTGCGCACGCCGTCCACCAGTTGGCGTATAGCCTCCGGTTGGTCGCCCATAGGGGCAAAATCCGATTTCAGTTCAAATTCCATTACGTCCTATTAACGGAAGCGTACATGAAATATTATATATAATTCAGCAAATTTACGTATCTTTGCATTGTACAAAGAAAGTATTCGAGATGAAAAAAGTGTTGATACTTAGCTTGATGGCGACAATTGCAGCTGCTTTGGTCGGCTGCGGCGGCGCCAACGGCGCCGCCGCAGCCCCAGAGGACAAGGTCCGCGCTGCAGTGGAAAAAATCTACAACCATGTGTTCGACGTCTATAACGACAGCTCTTGCAACGCTCTCTATGATTCGGTGCAGGCTTTCGACCAGCGCTACCTGAGTGGCGAGTTTCGCCGACTGAGCACTGCTGTCGATCGCATCGATTCACTATACTATCCGGGCGAGATTGGCTTCCGCAACTACGACCATTGGGTCATGGGGCAGGATTGGTATCGGATGTCTTTTGTCGTAGACAGTGTGGAGATGCTGGCCGACGACAGTGCTGTGGCTCACCTGTCGATGTCCAGCTACGGCTCCGAGAGCTATCCTGTAGACCTGCTGGTACTGCTTGAGTCGGGCGAATGGCGTATTGGCGACTTTATTGGTTTTTACCCTGAGCCTGGCAGCGAATTGGAAAGCATGAAAACATACGTTGACGACGACCATGAGAACGTTGCAGATAGACCTCAGCCCTGAGCAACTGCACGACCCTGCTTCGTTGCGCCGGGTGGTTGCTGCCGAGATGGGTTGCACAGTGGCCGATGTGCCGCAACATCGCGTAGTGCGCCGTGCCATTGATTGCCGCGGGCGCAAAGTGCTTTACCATTGTACTATTGAATTGGCAGAGGCCGACGGCCGGTTCGCTCCTGCAGAATTGCTGCCGCCGATGAAGCCGCTGCTGGCAGATGCGCCAAGGGTGATAGTGGTGGGAGCCGGTCCGGCTGGGCTCTTTGCGGCTTTGCGCGCACTCGAGCTTGGCATGCGTCCCATCATAGTCGAACGGGGCAAGCCGGTTGAGCAGCGCAAATATGACATAGCCGCTTTGACGCGCCAGAAACGTGTGAACCCAGACAGCAACTGGTGTTTCGGTGAAGGTGGGGCGGGCACCTATAGCGACGGAAAACTTTACACCCGTTCGACCAAGCGTGGCGACGTTGGTGCTGTGTTGCGCCGTTTTGTGGCCTATGGGGCCGACCCAGACATAATGCTGGACTCCCATGCCCATATAGGCACCGACCGGTTGGGAGGCATTATCGCCAATATGCGTCGCCACATAGAGGACCATGGCGGAGAGTATTATTTCGGCATGAGAGTTGACAACCTGGTGTTGCGCAATGACCGTGTTGTCGGCGTCCATTGCGTCGATGGCAGCACCATAGATGGTTGTGCCGTGGTGCTTGCCACCGGACATTCGGCTCGCGATATATACCGGTTGTTCCACAACCACGGATGGATGTTGGAAGCCAAACCATTTGCCATAGGTGTGCGCGTAGAGCATCCGCAAAGCCTCATCAATGAGATTCAGTACCACGGACCTCACTACAGCACGCTATTGCCACCGGCGGCCTACAGTCTCACCACGCAAGTTCGCACAACCGTTCGCTCGCGTGGCAACGTATCAGGCCAGCACGGAGTCTTCAGTTTCTGTATGTGTCCCGGCGGCGTCATAGTGCCGGCTGCTACAGCCGATGGACAGCAGGTGGTCAACGGGATGAGCAATTCGCGTCGCAATTCGCCCTACGCCAATAGTGGTATAGCCGTCACCGTCGGTCCTGAAGATGTCGGCTCCGACGATGTATTTGCATTGCTCGACTTCCAGATGGCTGTAGAGCAGTGTATGTTCCATGCCGGAGGCGATGCCATAAACGCGC
>JAZNSV010000009.1:0-17176 GCA_045591485.1 Bacteroidales bacterium
AAAGATACACATTTTTCCGCAATCAAGGGAGAAGCCGCATTTTTTTTGCGCTTCTCCTTTGAAAGTTTAAAGGCTTCCGCGCTCCTTTTTCTGTTTTTGACCAAAGTGTTGCATTTATGAGTTGAACTTAAGAAATGTTAATTAATGTTAAAACAATCTGGCCGCGGCCATTTCCCCATTGGCGGACTCAGAAAAAGGCCGTATCTTTGCAAAACGAATCAAAGAACATCAATCATGACGAAGACGCTCATTCGACGCATATTAACCACCATTTTGGCCGCCATGGCCATAAGCGGCCTGCAGGTGCATGGCCAGACTGCCGAACAGGAGAAATGGGACCGCCTGAACGAGCGCGGCTATCCTCTGTGGTTCAGCGACGCCAAACTGGGCATCTTCGTCCACTGGGGCCTCTACTCGGTGCCCGCCTATGCAGGCAAAGAGGGCTACGGCGAATGGCTGTATAAAGGATTGATGAACCGCGAGCCCGGGCGCATGAAGATGATGAGCCTCTATGCCGACACCACCCTGCCGGTGCGCGAGATGTACGGCCAGCTGGCACGCCACTGGCACGCCGAGCTGTGGCAGCCGCAGGAGTGGGCCAGGATGTTCAAGGATGCCGGAGCTCAGTATGTGATGCTCGTTGCCAAACACCACGACGGCTACAGCCTCTTTGCCGACCCGTTCAACCCAAAGTGGAACAGCATGTCGAGCGGACCGCGGCGCGACATTGTGGCCGAACTGACGAAAGCCGTGCGCCAGGCCGGCCTCAGGATGGGCCTGTACTACTCGCTGACAGAATGGAGCAACCCCCTGCACCGATGGACCGTAGACCCCGACTCGACACTGGGGCGATACGTGACGGGGTACATGATGCCGCAGTTCCGGTTTATGGTAGACCGCTTCCGACCCGACGCCATCTTCGCCGACGGCGACTGGGACTACTCAGCCGAACAGCTGCACAGCGCCGACCTCATTGGCTGGTACTACGGCATGGTGGGCGACGACGCCATAGTGAACGACCGCTGGGGCAAGGGCACTCAGCACGGATTCCGCACACCGGAATACAGCGCCGGCATCGCCGACCTCGACCGCCCCTGGGCCGAATGCCGCGGCATCGGGCGCAGCTTCGGGCTGAACCGCAACGAAGATCTGGACAACTACATGACCGACCGCGAGCTGATACAGCATTTCTGCGAACTCGTGGCCCACGGCGGCGGCCTGACCCTCAACGTAGGCCCTGCCGCCGACGGCACTATACCCATGATACAGCAGGAGCGCCTGCGCTCGCTCGGCCAATGGCTGAAGGTGAACGGCGAAGCCATATACGGCAGCTGGCCCGTGCGCGACATGCTCTGCCACCGCTCTCGCACCACTGCCGCGATGCCGCACACCACAACCATAGACTTCGACTGGGTGCGCAATGCGCCGCTGAAAGGCATGCCGGTGGACAACTTCGAGGTGGAATGGACCGGCATCACCCCCACCCCGCCCACCGAAGGCGACTACATACTCCGCATCGAAGGCGACGACGAAGTGTGGATGCCGGTGGGGCACGACACCCTCTACTACAACCACGGCTGGGCCGACAACGCCCGCAGCCAGACCGCCGTGCACATGGACGGCAACTCGGTGCTGGCCATGAAGGTGCGCTACCGCGAAAAAGAGCTCGAGGCCACGGTTCATGTAGAGTGGAGCAGCGACGGCGGCAAGACCTTCGCGCCCGTCTATGCCGACTGGGAAGGCACTGCCACATGGGAACGCACCACGCGCTGCTTCACGCAGAAAAACGGAATTCTGTACGTCATCGAGTTCGAACGTCCGGGTCGGGAGCTGACAATACCCTCGATGCCGAAACTCGACAAGCACGCCGACATAACCCTGCTGGGGACCAACGGCAAACTGAAATGGAAACAGAAAAAAGACGGCGAACTGCGGATAGACCTCTCGCAGCTGAGCACAAAAGAAATGAACACCCTCGACCATGCGTGGGTGTTCAAAATCAATAATCGATAGAAAAGCGACAGGCTACATGTCGTCGGGGCACGTGTTGATCGGCATGCGATAGCGGGTCGACGAGACTCCGAAATTATGTATGTAGCCGAAAGTGAGCGACGGGATGCCGACGCCATAGAGGTCGTGGTTGGGGCCCATGCCGCCTCCGATACGCGGAGCCACCAACAGATACTTCAGGTCGATAAAGAAATCGCCCTGGCGGCTGACATAGCGACGGGCCATGACGCCAAAGTCGGCAGCCATGTCGAAGCGGATGTTGTCGTAGCGCCAGATGGCGCCAGCGCCGAGATAGGGCAGGAAATTCCACTTGACACCGCGCTTGAAGTTGAACAGGTGGCTGAGGTTCATCATCACATCGGCATGCAGCATGGTGAAGGTGTAGCCGTCGCCGGGTTCCTGGCGGATGGTGTCGAACTGCTCGTGTGCCGAGAGGCCTGTGAGCTCGAAGCGGATAGTCCAATAATTGCTGAAATTGCGACCGAACATTGCTTCGGGGGCCACGCCAAGCATCGAGAGTCCGCCGAGGTGGTCGTTGTTGAAAAGGTCGAAAGCCGAATAGTTCGGGCCAATGCCGAAGCCGAGGAACCAGTCCTCGCTTGTGGAGCGCGATTCGAACTCTGTGCGGCGGGTGTAGGGCGACTCGGTGAAACGGTGGTTGATGCCGATGGTGGCAGTATGCATAAAGTCGCGCCCCACGCCGTCGAACGACTCGGGCAAGAAATAGCACTTATACTCCAGATAGGCGTCCCAGCCCATTCCAAGACGCACCGGCACGTTGAGACCAAGCATCGACTGCACCTCGCGGTCGGTACCATGAATGGTTTCGCCGTCGCTATAGCCGGACTGGAAGATGATGCCGAGACCGATGATGGGATAGACGTTGACACGCCAGTCGCGCACACGCGAGAAAGTGGCCATCGGGTCCCAGAGGAACTCCATCGAGGCTGCGGCGTTGCTCACAGTCACATTGTCGTGCTTGAACGAAGGCGAGGTCATAAAGTCGAGGCACACTCGGCCTGCCAGGGGATTGAGAATCCACTTGCCGACGCCTATGCCACCGGCAAAACCGCTCACCAGCGGCTGCGAGCCGGACTTATAGAAGCTCATGCCACCATTCATGGTGATGAACATATTAACGCCGAAATCGGTGCCAATCTGTGCACGAACGCCCGTAAGCGCCATGCACGACAGCAGAAGGGTGATAACAATCTTCTTCATAGCCGTTAACGTTTGCAGTTGATGTCGGCACCCACCGGAATGCGATAGCGCGTGGTGGAATGGCCGAAGTTACACATATAGCCGAATGTCAGCATAGCGTAGCCGACACCGAAGGGGTTGCCCGAGGGGCCGGTGCCACCCGTCACTCGCGGCGGAACCATAAGGTACTTGAGATCGACATAGAAGTCGCCCATGTTGTCGATATAGCGGCGTGCCATGATGCCGGCATCGGCACCGATAGTGAACACCGGATTGCTGTAGCGCCACACTGGGCCGGCTCCGAGGTAAGGCAGGAAATTCCACTTGCCTCCGCGATTGAAATTTGCCAGGTGCGAAAGGTTGATCATGAAGTCGGTGTGCAGGCTGTTGAAGATATACCAGCGTGCAGGCTGCTCGTTCACCACATCGTAGCGGCCACGTCCGAAGAAGCCGGAAAGCTCGAAGCGGATAGTCCAAATATCGCTCCAGTTGCGACCGACCATCAAGTCACCCGTAATGTTGTAGAGCTTGGACTCCCAAATATCGGCAGCCTCGAACTCGAACGAGTTGAAAAGCATGCCGACACCGAAACCGGTAAACCAATCCTCGCTGGTGTTGCGGGTCTCGAAGCCGGTGCGACGGCCAAAGGGCGAGTCGTACCAACGCTTGGTGAGACCGATGGTGGCCGTGGGCATAAAGTTGGCGCCATAGCTGCCGTCGAACGAATACGGCAGGAAGTAACACTTGAGTTCGAGAAACGCAGCGAGTTTGGGCGCAATACGCACAGGCATGTGCAGTCCGAGCATACCCTGGAAGTCGCGGTCGGCGCCGTAGCTTTTGCCTTCGGGCATATACAGGGCGCCGAGACCGATCATCGGGTAGAACGGTATAGGATAAGGCACAGCCTTGTTGTAGACATGAAAGAACGTGGAGTTGATGTCCCACAAAAACTGGGCGCTGCCCATAAGATACATTGCATTGCCGGCATCGGGTGCTTTGAACGGCGGAGCCATTACCATATCGGCAGCAATCTGGAACGCCAACGGCTTCATAAGCCAGCGACCGGCAGAGAGGCCGGCGGCAGGCACGCCAAGCGAACCTGTACCAGAATGCAGATAGTAGGAGGCGCCACCCCCGACAGACAAATAGAAAGTATTGTCGGCATACGCCGCATTATCCTGAGCACGCACACCGGCAAATGTGCATACGAGCAACACGGACAACAACAGCTTCTTCATATCATAGTGTGTTTTTGTTATCAACTGGAAAGTTTAGAGTTCATGGGAGCCGTACCCATGAGCTCTAAACTATATCGGTTTGCAGCTTAGGCCTTGGCGCGCTCGCCAAACTCCTTGGCAGAGACCTTCTCGACCTCGGGCTTGAGCTGATCTTTGAAAATCTTGGCCAGGTTGTCGGCATAGATGCGGTCGACAATCTGCTGGACATTCTTGCGGTCGGCAGCAATGCTGCGGGCAGCTTTTTCCAGACGGTCTTCGGTCTGCTCTTTGGTCTCGCCTTCAACCTTCTGGTCGTTGCGGCGCAGGATGTCCTTCACATAGTCCACAATCTGGTTGCTGGTGGGCTCGACAGGCTGGATTTCCTCGAGCTTGCTCTCAATGAGTTCCCAACGGAGCGAAGGCAGGTACTTCTCGGCCCAGTCGGCCTCGATGCTCTCGGGAGTCATGCCGTCCTCACCGCGCGATGCGAACCAACGCTTCAGGAAATTCTCGGGCAGAGGGGCTTCGAAATTGTCGACGAGAGCCTTGCGCACCTGGTTGACAAAGAGCCAGTCGCTCTGTTCATTGTTGGCTTTTTCAATCTCCTTTTGGACAGCCTTGCGGAATGCGGCCTCGTCTTTGAACTTCTGGCCAGGGAAGACCTTCTCGTAGAGCTCATCGTTGATCTCGTGGGGAATGATGCGCGAGACACCGCTGATGGTCAGTTCGACATCGGATTTGAACTTCTTGGCGGTAGCGTTGTCCATGTGCAGGGCACGCTCGATATCGGCAGTGGGGAACGTTTTGGCCATATTGAAGACCACCTTGTCTTCGGCCTTCTTGCCTTCGAAGACAGGCATCTGCTCTGCATCCTTGAGGTTGAGCAGGTTGAGGCTGACGAATGTATCGACACCGCCTTCTTTCACTGCACCTTTCTTGTCAAGCTCGACGAGTTTGCCATAGACGATATCGCCGGCGCCGACGGTCTCGGGAGTCTCGAATTTGCCGTAACGGTTGACGATATTGTTCACCTCTGCGTCAACATCTTTGGCAGTGGTCTTAATTTGGTTATACTTGATATCGACCTTGTCCCAAGCAACGCTGAACTCGGGAGCAACAGCGATATCGAAGTAGAAAGAGAACGAAGTCTGCTTGGAGAAGTCGACCTCACCGGTCTTATCATCGTTCGACATAGGCATTCCGAGAATGTGAAGTTTCTCGTCGTCAATATACTTGAACAGCGAAGTGTTCAGTGTGTTCTGCACTGCGTCGCCGACAATCGCGCCCTTGTACATGCGCTGGATGAGGCCCATGGGAGCCATGCCCTTGCGGAAGCCGGGAACGGTGGCCTTCTTTTGGTAGTCTTTCAGCTGTTTGTTGACATTTTCAATGTAGTCGTTTTCCTCGATATCAACCTTGATACAGAGTTCCAGATCACTTAAATTCTCTCTTGTGATGTTCATCTGATTACTTAATTTATTGATTTTTAATCTTATTATAATTTCAAATAAAAATGCAAAATTACATAAAAATATTTAATATTTGCATATTTTTTTCATTATTATTTTTAATGCATATTGATGTCGAGTTTTTTCAAGAAATAATAGAGACCGCGATTGTCGGCCACCGAAGTGTCGGCAGGCACCGTCTTGCGCAGATGGGTGCGCCGCGAAGCCACAACGCCAAGGCCTTCAGTCATATTGGTGTATATTTCATGCGACTGCTCGACACCGTTTGCCGACGAAACTGTGTTAATGTACGCATTAAGTTCCTCTGAACATGCCAAAAGGTAGATATCCACTTTCTTTGCATATAGTTTTTCTCGCGGATCGTCCTTCAAGCGGGCCTCCACCTCGCTGAGGAACATGTCGCGGGAATAATCGGTGCCGAACGACGTTGCGGTTGTCCTGCCCTGGACACTTTTACACTTGAGGTCAATGTATGTGGTGTCGCCGTCGACGACATAATAGAAACGAACCATTGGCTGATAAAGGCGCGCGTTCTGCAATGCGGGCCACTCGATACGGCAGAACGCCGTAGAACTGCCCGGAGTGTGGTCGTAGAAGCCGAACATCTGATTGTTGGTAGGTTTGGATATCACATTATCTCTTGTTTTGACCACAAGCGACACCGGCTGACTGGACGTCAGCAGCGAGCCATCGGCTGCACGCCGCACACTCAGCACATAAGTGTAGGATGCAGAGAGGTGGTTTCGCGTGCGGCTGTAGTATACCGGCTGACCGGCATAGGCGAAGTTGCCACTGTCGCGTTCCAAAACTGTATAGGTAAACGGCATCGAATCCACAATCTGACCATTGTCGTATGCCAGTAGGGCAATCTGAAGATAGCCTTCAGGATAATTGAACGAATCACTTATAGAACTGTATCGGTAGATATCGCCATCACCGAGATAGCATTTCTCCACCCTGGCCCAAGTGGTGTCTTCGTCTTGATCAAGCACACAATAGACGACCGGCACTTCCTTCCATTCGGCGTTGGGCGAAAACTCCACTTCGCACGATGCAAGCAGAGCCATAAGCGGCAAGAGGAGCATTATATGTTTCTTCATGTTCATCACTTCTTTTTCAATTGTTTGTCGCAATGGTCTCGGTCACCTTTATTTCGTCCATCATAAGCCACGGTTTCAGTCCTTTGGCTCTATGCCACGATGGTATTTTGTCAATCGCGGCAGGCTCTATTTTAACAAAGCCTGTATTGCTGCGGTTGACGGGGACCTTTATTTCTACCACACGGGCCCCACTGTTTTCTTTTTCCGTAGGGTCGAATCCTGTTTCCACCGTGACACTGTCGCCATACACGGCACCATCGTCGGAGAACGAGAGCGTAACACTGTGCGGCGCAAAAGCCCATGTAGCGGGCGAATGGGCATAACGCAACACGACATACTCTACATCGATAGGTTTGGCCAGCTCGAGCGTAGTGGTCACGCCATTGCCGGAGAAGCCGAGCCAGTCGCGCGACAGATCGTCTACCGATCCGGTGTGGCCGTCCAACAATGCCGTCTCTGCATTCTGGTTATACGGAGTGTTGGGCTTGCGAGAGAAAACGGTCTTGACAATATAGTCGTAGTTGAATTTGTGTGTTGCCGTGAACGACGGCGAACTACCTGCAGAAAAGACTCGGGCTTTGACCACCGTGGTCGTCGTCAGCACAAATGGCCGGGCATAGAGCATCGATGTCTCGTTCGGCTCGCTGCCGTCGAGCGTATATCGGATTTCCCCCTTTGACTTTGACGAGAGAGTCACCGTAAGCGGCTGAGAGAACCGAAGTTCAGATGCCTTGATGTCAGGCGGTTCAAGCATGCCGACCGTAGTGTTCGGATAGTCGTAGCCATACAAATCTTCGGGCAATTGATTTTCGTAGCGATGCAGATGCACTCTGAACGATGCTGTTTTCTGCTGGGGCATCAGGCCGATGTATTTGTTATCGACCACTATAGAGCACTGCTGCCCCAACACTTCGGCAAACAGGCCGGCGTTGCCGTTATTTGAAGCACACCAACGCACCTGCTTGCGGCTGATGCCGTTGCCCACAGCCATGGTATAGGTTCCTACGATGCCGGAATTGTTTTTGCGGAATGCCACCTCGCGGTCGAGTCCGAACCACGTCAGGCTGTCGCCATAGCGCGGCAGCACTACAACCGGGCAGAGTGCCGTGTCGCGAACCCGGTCGGTAGGCAGTATGGTGTAGTCTACCACCACATCGCCCGACGAGAATACAGTGTATGTGCTGCGCACATCGCACATGACGCTTCCGTCAGGCGCAGTGTAAGAGATCATATTGTCCACGCAACGTGCATCGGCCCCCATCTGGCGTTGCACCTGCGCCACGTTGTTCATCACCCAGTCCTCGTGGCCGGCAAAAGCAAGTCGCACAACGAGAGTCGAATCCGATTCCGACGTACCGCCGGTAGCTGCCATCTGTCTGGCTGCCGATTTCTGTGGCAGTGCGAACACTTTGGCGTAGACCGAACTGCCGTCCTGCCATTCCTTGCGACCATTCTTGCGCGTGCTGAGATTGAAACGCACAAAGAGTTCCTCGCCTGCGGCAAGATCCATTTGCGGTATACGCATACTCACCTTGTCGCTCTCGCCTCCGCGTACTGCCACCGGCAGGTCGCCGGCGATAATATTAGGCCGCAGATTGGTATATATAATATATTCTAATGTATAGTCACGCAAATCGGCGAAGTCGCAAAGGTTGTACACCACAAACTCGCCTTCGTCATACGTAATCTTCGACATGCGTATGTCGACCGGGCTGTACAGATGCCTGAGGTCGGCCAAAGAGGCGCCTCCCAACGGCCATCTGTCTACAAAACCGCCATGCACATTGCGACGGTTCTCAACAATTTGCCAAATATCTTCCAGTGTCTCGAAGTGTGTTTCGTCGACCGATACAGCCAAGACAAAGGGTCTCTCGCTGGGTTTCGACACAGATTGCTTCAGGTCCTGAAGCTTGGGCGAAACCAGCGCAATCATGTCAGTAGACTCTCCATAACCAGCCCCGGCAAAGAGCACCGGACGGGTTTTCTCGATAGCTTTCAGTCTCTTGTAGGCAGCAGTCATGCATACGCCGTTGTCACGTGTGTCGCCCAACGACCATGCCACAATGCTGCAATGGTTCTTATTGTCTGCATAAAGATTTTCAACCCGCCTCTCGAACATCGGTATGTATTCCTGGTCTGTCGCCACCACCCGATGCTGCGACGAAGCCGGCATCAGGTTGGCATCTGCCACGACATACAGTCCGTATTGGTCGCAGAGACTGTAGAAATAAGGGTCAATCGGCGAATAGCGCGACGTGCGCACAGCGTTGATATTGGTGCGCTTCATGGCAAGCACGTCCTTTCGCATCTTCTCGCGCGAAGCATAGCCCTCGGTATGCTCGACGCTGTATGTCACACCTTTGAGATTGACGGTTTTGCCGTTGATGGTCAGCGTTCCGTCTTTGATGGTTACCGTGCGGAAACCGAAGCGCAGGCCGACTACCTCTTCCTCTTCCATCTTTTCGTTGTGCAGACGCACAACGGCGGTGTAGAGCGAAGGCGACTCGGCGCTCCACGGTTCCACCCCACCCCATGTGCGACTGATGTCGACAGACTCTTCTGTCCGCTTGTCGAATATTACCCAGCGGCCCATGCGGTCGAGCTGGCGGCCCGAGGGGTCCCACACCTCGACCTCTACATAGAAGCGGCCTTTGCGGCGGCTGTTGAATATCTCGGCGTCGACCGTCAGGGTGCCCGACTGCGTCAGTGCCTCATAGTCGGCCGTGATGCCAAGGTCCTGCACACAAGGATCGGTCTTGAACATTATATACGGCTCGCCGTTGAGCCCAACGCCAATCGTACTGTCTTCCAGCAGCGCTCCGGCCGGGTTCTTCATCGCTTCTATCGTCAGCTTGTTGGCTTTGCCGTATTTCAAAAACTTGTCGAGGAGAAAAGCGTTCCAGTGGCGCGAGTCGTCGCCGTAGCCCACCTCCTTGTCGTTTATGTAGACACGGCATGCATGGCCGCAACGGGCATTGAGGTAGACAAGATAGTCTTTCCAGGCTTTCTCCACATCCAGCTGACGGGTGTAGATAACCGAACTGTCGGTCTGCCGTTGCTTCCAGCTGCCCGACAGTTCCAAATAGTACGGCGATTCCCTATAGGCCTGCTTCAAGATGTCGCTCTCGTTGTAGTAGGCCACAACGTCAAGACCAGGCCTGTCGACATGCTGGGCCGCAGCCGTCAGTGTCGATGCCAGAACCATCAGTCCTGCAAAAATACGCCGCACCTTCATAAGCATCTTTTAGAAGTACATGCTCACACCTGCCGACAGCATGTGCAGATTTTTAGGATCCTCAGTATGCAATCCGCTGGTGTAGTTGCGGGTTACAACCGTAGATTGCAGGAAGCGGTAGTCGACGTGAACGCCCACGGCGAAGGTGCGCTCGATGGCGTAGCGTGCACCGAGAGAGAAGCCCAGATAAAGGCCACCTTCAGTGATTTTTATCACGTTGGGTGCGTCGCTCGATGCTCCCACCGGCAGCGAATAACCCGCCTGCAGCACAGAGTAGGGCGTCAAGCGCGAGCGCATGAAGTGGCTGCGCAGCTCGAGAAACACGGGCATCTGCGAGAAAGCGCCCGTACCGTCGATGAAATACATCACGCCGCCGCCGACGGCAGCCTCCTTACGGAACTGATAGCCGGCGCTGAAGCCCATGCCGAAACCGCTGACGGTGTCGCTCAGGCCGTTGAAATCCTCGCCGCGGTTGATGTTCATGCCATAGTTGAAATCCACCGTGGCATAGAAACCGCGCCATTTGTACTCCAGATGTCGCTGTGCGGCTGCTGTGCCGGCAAGGCACAGCAGCACCACAGCAGCAATAATTACCTTTTTCATGCGTTCATCGGCTTGAGGTCGGGACTGACAATCAGAGTGGCCTCCGTGGCGGCCTGAACCTGCTCCACGGTGAACTCAGGGTTGATCTCAGTCAGCACGATACCTTTCGGGGTGATCTCCATGACACCCATCTCGGTGATAATCATGTTCACCTGGCCCTTTGCGGTGAGCGGCAAGGTGCATTTCTTCAGAATCTTGGGGTTGCCTTTGGCGGTGTGCTCCATGGCGAGAATCACCTTCTTGGCACCGACCAGAAGGTCCATGGCGCCACCCATACCGGGGGTCTTCTTGCCAGGAATCATCCAGTTGGCCAGGTCACCTTCCTCGTCGACCTGCATGGCACCCAGGACGCTGACGTCGACATGGCCGCCGCGGATGATGCCGAACGACGTGGCACTGTCGAAGGTCGAGGCACCGGGCACATGGGTGATGTATCCGCCACCGGCGTTGATGAACCAGGGGTCTTCCTTGCCCTCTTCGGGGGTGGGACCCATGCCGATCATACCGTTCTCGCTCTGCAGGACGACATGCACGCCTTCGGGCAAGTAGTTGGGGATAAGTGTGGGCAAGCCGATACCCAGATTGACAACATCGCCATCATGCAGCTCCTTGGCGGCACGCTTGGCAATAAAAGGTTTAATCTGTTCTTTTTCCATGATATTTTAGATTGTTTGATTGTTTGATTGCATGATTGTTTGAGTGCTACGCAGGTTGAACGTCAGCCCGCTGCTTAACGGTGAGAGCACTTGAATTCAACATTTTATAGAGCGCCTCCACTTGGCCTTTCAAGTCGCAATACCTTTCATCTGTCAATTTGTTGCTATAGTGCAGCAAGTCCAACCAATAATAAGTTTCATTAGCTTCCTTAAGTGAGATCGCAACTTTATGGATGAAGTCTTGCGGACTTTCTGCTCCAAGAGCCTCGCAATAGTTGGCGCCTATACTGGTTGCCGACTTCAGAATCTGCTTGGACATTACATATTCCCTCTGCTCTTCCAACTCTTCGCACAGAGCAATAATGGCAAGCGAGAAGCCTATGCATTTGTCGTATATGATTCCTTTTGTTCTCATCGCAGGTCCATGTCGATTTCTCTCTCTGCAATGCCTTGAATGAATGACTGCGCAAGCCAATCAAGCAATCACGCATTCAGGCATTCAGGCATTCTATATCATTTCCATCCTCTGTTGACCATCTCCTGCGCCACGAACGAGGCCACGTCGTCGGCATAGGTGTTGGCGCCGAAGCCGGCATCGTAGCCGAGCTCCTTGGCCAACTCGTGGCTTATGCGCGGACCGCCGCAGATGAGGATAACCTTGTCGCGCAGGCCCTCGGCCTCAAGCATCTCGACCAGCTCGGTCATATTCTTGATGTGCACGTCCTTCTGGGTCACCGTCTGGCTCACCAGCAGAGCGTCGGCATGCAGCTCTATGGCTTTGGCTATAAATTCGTCGTTGGGCACCTGGCTGCCGAGGTTGTAGGCGTCAATCATGTCGTAGCGCTCCAGGCCGTAGTGGCCTGCATAGCCCTTCATGTTCATGATGGCGTCGATGCCCACGGTGTGGGCGTCGGTACCTGTCGAGGCTCCCACGCAGACTATCTTGCGGCCGATGTGCTCGCGGATATACTCGTCGCACTCTTTCATCTCCATCGTGGTGCTCTCCACCTTGGGAACGTGGATGTTGGTGTAGTCCACAGTGTGGGTCAGCGAGCCGTAGCAGTTCATGAAGCAGAAGCCTTCGGTCAGCTCCTTCTGGTAGACCACCAACGGGTTCTCGAAGCCCATCTTCTTCAGCAGCTGCTTGGCGGCCTCTTCGGCCTCGGCGCCTGCGGGCACCGGCAGGGTGAAGCTCAGCTGCACCTTGCCGTCGTTCATTGTGTCGCCGTATGGCTTTATCTTGGTGAGGTCTAAGGTTTTGTCGTAATCCTTTGCCTCCATCGAATACAATCCTTCGCTCATAGCTTATTTCTTTCCTTTCATCAGTTCAACAAACGGGTTAAAATAGTGCTCGCCCTTCAGGGTGACGCCGTCGAGGCCCTTGCCGCCGTTCTTCGGACGCTTCACGTTGGCAAAGATGCCCTTCTCCAAAGCGGTGAAGAGGCCTTCGCTCTCCATCGTCTCCAGCAGACGTGTGGCGTTGTGCAGCACCTCCTGGGCGCGGCTCTTGATGATGCCGCCGTCTTTGAATTCCACCTCTTCGCCGATGTCTTTCATGTTGTTGAAGATATACTTGGCGTTTTCAATCGAGAGGTAGCGGTCGCTCATGAAGGGCGTATGGATAGCCTCGGTGGGCATGCCCAGCAGCTGCAGGCCCTGATGGGTCCACTGGCCGATAACGTTGAACAGGGCGTCCTGAATGTGGCCGCGGAAGATGTTGCCGGTCATAAACTTGGTCGGCGGCATGTATTTCAGCGGGGCGTTGGGGAATATCTCGCGAAGCATCTGCGCCTGGGCCAGCTCGTAGAGGAATCCGTTGGTGAGCTGCGGATCCATCTCGAAAGCGTGGCCGAGGCCCTGCTGCTCGCTGGGCAGGCCGGCCATGAAGGCCAGCTGCTCGTTGATGAAATCCGAAGCCAGCACCGTGTGAGCCTCCTCGTATGCATCGGCGGTGGTCAGGTAGTTGTCCTCGCCGGTGTTGATTATGACGCCGGCAAAACCGTTGATGATGCGGCTGAAGTACTGGTCGATCAGGGTGCGCTGCATATTGATGTCGCGAAAGAGGATGCCGTAGAGTGCGTCGTTGAGCATCACGTCGAGGCCTTCGAGGGCGCCCATGGCGGCAATCTCGGGCATGCAGAGGCCGGAGCAGTAGTTGCAGAGGCGGATGTAGCGGCCCACCTCCTCGCCCACCTCGTCGAGAGCCTTGCGCATGATGCGGAAGTTCTCCTGGGTGGCAAAGGTGCCGCCGAAGCCCTCTGTGGTGGCGCCGTAGGGCACGTAGTCGAGCAGCGACTGGCCCGTGGTGCGAATCACGGCTATGATGTCGGCACCCTGGCGGGCACCGGCCTGGGCCTGCACCACATCCTCGTAGATGTTGCCAGTGGCCACGATGATGTACAGGTAGGGCTTCGAACCCTCGCCGATAGTCTCAATGTAGCGTTCGCGGCGCAGGCGGTTGCCGCGCACTTTCTCGATGGTAGCGTTGATGACCGGCGCAAGGGCCTTGTCGATTTCTGCTTTGCTGTGGATGGGCAACTGGCTGATGTCCAGCTTGCCGGCGCTGATGGCCTCGGCTATCTGCTGCGGGGCCATGCCAGTCTCGACCATGGCGTTGCCCACATAGAACATCACGCCTTCGCCGAGCAGGCCTTTGCTCTTCAGCTCCTCGACCACAACGTTGGGCATAGGCACCTCGTTTTCGTCGATGCCGTCGATGCCGAGGAAGCGGCACAGCGTGCGCTCCACGGCCACCGTGGTGTAATCTTCGACAAAATCCTGCACCTGCTGAGCTATCCTGCGGGCTACGTCGCGCGCATGCTCAACCTCAACAAAATCAAGTCCTACTTTACTTTTCTGCATTGTTTTCTGTATTGTTAGTTTATCGTTTTTATACTATAATTCGAACTGCAAAAATACGAAAAAAATCCGAATACACAAGAAAAATATCTCTCCTCCGTGTCAAAAAAGTATATTTTCGGCTCCCACCCCACACTCATCACCCTGCCCACCGGTAGTGCATATCAACGATACATCAACGATATATCGTTGATATGCCCTACCGGTACACTACAGGCACCGACCTTGACAGCTACGGTTGCTGCCGCATATCAACTTCTTCACTAATTCTGTTTCAGCAACTTGACCGTGTATCGCCGCCCGTCGGCAGCGGTGAGGGTGAGCAGGTAGGCCGAGAGGGGGCTGGCGGAAAGGTCGAGGGTGTAGCAGCCCTGACCGTCGGGGCTGAGGTCCACCCGCTCGCAACGCCCGAAAACGTCGGTGAGGGTTGCGGTGAAGGTGTCGCCGTGTCCATGCTCAGCACCACCGTCAAGCCTAATTTTCACATTCTTTACAAACGGGTTCGGATAAACAGAAAACAGTGCCCCGTCGGCAACGGGCTCGATGCCTACGCTGTTGGTGTCATCCCATTCGGGCTCACTGTAGACATAAGTCGACATGAGAGCGGTGTCGACCATAAGCGAGATGCAACCGACAAACTCCTGTGGATGGAGTTCTTGCTGGCCGAAACGCGGACTGCCGGACAGGATGTTGGCCATGTAGAGCAGGCTGTCGCGCATGGCCAAGGCAGCCGGTATGTCGCCGCTGCCGACTGCGTTGAAATCATAGCCTCGGACCATGTGTCCGGCATAATCGAACTGCGCCATGGTCAGTCTGCTGCCGCTGCTTTGGTCTGGACGATAGAGGTTTGGGTAGTATACACCGCCGATGCTCATCCCCTGCAGCAGCACACGGTTGCCGCCAACGGCGAGGCCCGTAGCGTGGAACTCGGGGTCGCCAAGGTTCGACTGGCGGAGCGACGGCATCCGGGCCACACTGTGCAGCGTGCCTTCCGACATGTCGAGCGCCAGCACAAAAGCATGGTTGACAAGTTCTGTAGGCTGTCCGTCGACATAATAGATAGCGCATTGCAGCGGTTCGGTGACAGCGCGTTGCCAACAGTCGCCGGCCACAAACAGCAGTCCGCTGTCAGGGTCGAAAGCCACCTCGCGAAACGTAGAGCCCAAATTGCCGCTTTGCCAGTACTCGGTGGCCTGCGAGTTGAGCGGAGCATCGTCGATGCCAACAGCATACCTGGCCGTAAGGTCGGCTCCGAATTTCACCAGCAGCGATATATAGTATGAGCTGTAGCCGATAGGCCGGCTGATGCCTGGAGCTATAGTCAGAGTGTCGTACCGCTCATGCCCCGTCCATCGGCGAAGGGTGCCGTAGACGTAGAGACCGCTGGCATTTACACGGACTTTAAATCTATTGGCCGCATAGCTTACCGACGGCGTATTGCCAGCCACCAGGCGCTGAGCGGCCAGCAATGTGTCGAGATGCGGCGAGAGCTTCAAGAGCACGGGGCTCCACGCCGCCCCCTGAAGCCCTTCCACGATGCCCACGCGGCGGTCGTTGTCCATCAGGCAGCAGCCGTCGGCCACCCCGCCGTCCACCAGCAGATAGACGTTGCCGTCGGCGTCGACGTCAAACGACGGCCGTTCGAGAGGCGAATTCAGCACAGCGCCCGTGCTGTCGCGAAGATAGTCGCCCGAGGTGTCGACCCGAGCCATATGCAGCGCATGCTGCTCGACGATGCGGCCCGCTGTGTCAAACACCACAAGCCCAGTACGCCAATAGTCTGTGTAGCCCGATATGCTGGCCGGATAGCCGTCGGCGACACCACGCAGCAGTGTGTCGAGGTAGTAGAGCTTGCCATACTCGCTCCACAACGGGATATTGTAAGTGAAGAGGCAGGCAACGGCAGAATCGCCAAGCATGCGCAATTCGTGCGAATCTGTACCGCCACCGTTGATCCACACAGTCTTGCGCCAAGCCATATTGCCTTGTGGCGTGATGCAGGCAAGCACGACACCGTTGTCTACCATGTCGGTTGTCGGATTGAGCCGCACACTGTCCCACATGGCGTACGGACCGCCGGACTGGCCTGCATAGTTGGCCAGCACATAGAGGTTGCCGTTGCTGTCGGCGGCTGTGCCTGCGATGTAGTTGTTTCTGTTGTCGAGGCCTTCCCATCCCTTGGCCCACTCGTAGCGCTGCGCTTGTGACACAAAGGCAATGGCAACGCAGAGCGATAAAATAACAGTTTTCATTTTGTATCTTTTTTGCATTCTACTTTCCCCCAAAAACGGCTTCTATTTGGCCGATTCTGTAATATATGACGAAAAAACATGCAGAAAAGTCCACTTTTTAACGTTTGTTAACACTCCTTAAGTTCAACTCATAAATGCAACACTTTGGTCAAAAACAGAAAAAGGAGCGCGGAAGCCTTTAAACTTTCAAAGGAGAAGTGCAAAAAAATGCGGCTTCCCCCTTGATTGCGGAAAAATGTGTATCTTTGTGCTCCTTCCAAAAAACCAAAGTATGGCACATCTATCCGAAATGCAAAGGTACAAAATTTCTTGGATGCTGGAAAAGAGAATGTCCAAGACACAGATTTCCAAAGAACTGGGAGTTGACAGGAGTACCATATACCGCGAGCTCGACCGCAACCGCAACAGGAATTCCAGGGCCTACGACCCGGAATCCGCGCACCAGAAGTACAAGAAACGGATGCGCGAGAAGCCCAAACACATCCGTTTCTCGGACGAAATGAAGCGACTTGCGCGCGACAAACTGGCCCTGCAGTGGAGTCCCGAGCAGATTGTCGGATGGTGCCGCAGACTCG
>JAZNSV010000010.1:0-15472 GCA_045591485.1 Bacteroidales bacterium
CCATTCAGCCGTTGTACGATACATGTACGATATATGTACGATACTTGTACGATTGGCAAACGTACAAGTATCGTACATATATCGTACATGTATCGTACAACGGCTGAAGATGAAGAGTAGAAAAACCGACAAAAACAAGTAACAGAATAAACCCAACCAAAAAGAAATGCTATGGCAAACGACAAGATCACGGGGCTGCTGCTGAACGGCAGCCTGAAGCGAAGCGGAGTGACGTTCTACACAAGGAACGGGCAGATTGTGGCGCGGTCGTCGCACTCGGACGAGCGCCGGAGCAACACGCGCGGCCAGTTCGATGCACGCCAGCGCATGCGCCATGCGGTGGCTCTATGGAACAAGATAAAATTCTGCGAGCCAATGTTTATGGGCGGCAGGAGCAGCTATAGCCGGTTCACAAGTCTGGCCAACCGGCTGATGGTGGTGTACCTGAAAGAGGGGTCGCTGCTGCTGCCCAATATGCCGCTGAGCGACGGGACTCTGCCCGCCATCGACGAGTGGCTGGGCGAAGTCGAGGGGCGTCCGGCACTGCTGACGGACCTCAAGTTCGACGAGCTCGACCGCGACGACGTGCTGCGGCTCTACACCGTGCGCCAGCGTGTGGAACGCGCCGAACCCGAGGTGGAGATACGCTGCCGCGAGGTGAAACGGAGCGAGATGCTGAATGTCGACGGCAAGGTGGCGCTGGCAGGAGAGGAATACGCCGACGAGATGTGCGGCTGGGCCATAGTGCGCGTCAACGACGACCGCTGCTCGACGCAGCAGGTGGTGACCCGATGCAACTACTACCAGCACTTCACCACCGAAGAGGCTATGCACGAGGTGGCCAAGAGCTACGGCGGACTGACCGAGTGACCTGCAGCGACGACCGGCGAAAACGGTTTTTTGCCCGCCGCGACACAATAATCTGCCACGGCGGGCGTTCTTTTGTGGCGAAAAGAGATTTATGGAAGAGAAGAACATCATAGAAATCAAGAACAAGCGCGCGGCTTTCGAGTATTTCCTGCTCGACGAATACACCGCGGGCATAGCCTTGATGGGCAGCGAGATAAAAAGCATACGCGAAGGCAAGGCCAACCTGGGCGACGCTTGGTGCACATTTATCGGCAACGAGCTGTTCGTCAGAGATATGCACATATCCGAATACAAGTTCGGCAGCTACTGGAGCCACCAAGCCAAGCGCGACCGCAAGCTGTTGCTCAACCGGCGCGAACTGCGCAAACTGCAGTCCAAAATCAAAGAACGCGGATTCACCATAGTGCCGGTGCTGCTGTTTGTCAACCCACAGGGGCGGGCCAAGCTGCAGATAGCCCTGGCACGAGGCAAGCACCACTACGACAAACGCGAGACACTGAAAGCCAAAGACTCGCGCCGCGACATGGAGAGAGAACTGGCGTAGGAATAAGCAGGATAAACCGTTAAGCAGACAGTTGTTAAGTAGTCAAAGCAAATGAAAGTATTCAAATTCGGCGGAGCGTCGGTCAACAGCGCCGAGGCTGTGCGCAATATGGCGCAGATAGTGCAAAAGCACATAGAATCAGAGCCTTTGGCGGTTGTGGTGTCGGCCATGGGCAAGACAACCAACCTGCTGGAGAAGCTGGTTCCGGGGAGCGGAGAGCATGGAGAGGGAATTACAGAACTCAGACAACAGCTGGAGAACTACCATCTTGAGATTGCAAAGTGCTTGGTTCCAGACAACAAAGAGATAATAGACAAGGTGCATGGATGGCTGCTACAGCTCGACGAGACCATCGCCGCCCTGCCACCCACAGCCGACAACTACAACTTCAACTACGACCAGGTGGTGAGCTTCGGCGAACTGCTCTCGACCACCATCATAGCACACTACCTCAACCACCTTGGAATCAGCACCCAATGGGTCGATGCCAGGCACATGATAATAACCGACAACCACTACCGCGAAGGCCGTGTGGACTGGGAAGCGACAGAGGAACGATGGAAAGCGGAAAGCGCAACGTGGAAAGACGGCAAGGCGCCGCAGGTGGTGCTGACGCAGGGCTTCATAGGCGGAGCCAAAGAGGACGGCGACAACCGGCAGTTCTCGATATTCAACTACCAGTTTTCCAACGCCACAACAACGCTCGGACGCGAAGGGTCGGACTACTCGGCCGCCATAGTGGCCTACTGCCTCGGGGCCGAAAGCGTCACCATCTGGAAAGACGTGCCGGGCTTCCTCAACGCCGACCCTAAATTCTTCAAAGACACCGTAAAGATTGACCAAATACCATACAATGAGGCCATTGAACTGGCCTACTATGGTGCTTCGGTTATCCACCCCAAGACGGTGAAGCCGATACAAAACAAGGGTATACCGCTCTACATCCGCTCGTTTATAACACCCGACGCCGCAGGCTCGGCCATTGGCAGCTACGGCGCCGTATGCCCGGCCACACCACTCTACATTTTCAAAAACAACCAGATTCTTCTGTCGATAGCACCCCGCGACTACTCGTTCATAGCCGAGGACAACCTGCAGACCATCTTCGGCCTGCTGAACAAGGTGGGCATCCGTGTGAACCTGATGCAGAATTCGGCCCTGAGCTTCTCGATATGCATAGACAACAACGAACAGCGCGTAGGGCTGCTTGTAGAGAAGCTAAAGTCCATGTTCCAAGTGCGATACAACGACAACCTGCAGCTCGTCACCATACGCTACTACACGCAGGAGGTGATAGACAGCATAGTGGCAGGAAGGCCTGTGCTGCTCGAACAAAGAAGCCGACTGACCGAACAACTTATAGTACCTTGTATATAAACCAAATGCAGCACCATTTGCATCTGCCGGAAGAAAAATATGTAGGGCCGAAGGAAAATTCCTGAAAAAAAGGTCGTAATTTTGCAGCAGAAAAAAAAGACAAGAAACATCAAAAAAGAAAGGAGTAACAATATGAAGACTTCGAAAGCAATAACCCTGATCATGATGGCGCTGGCGCTGACGGCCACCCCGGCTCTTGCACAGCGCGGCGGCGGCGGACGCAGCGGCGGCGGCCACAGTTCGGGTGGTAGCCACAGCAGCTCTTACAGCGGTGGTTCGAGCCGTAGCAGCAGTTCGTACAGTGGCAGCTCGAGCCGTAGCAGCTCGTACAGCAGCCCCAGCCGCAGCAGCTCATACAGCAGCTCGAGCCGCAGCAGTTCATATAGCGCTCCCAGCCGCAGCAGTTCGAGTGTGCGCAGCAGCGCAGCTCCGAGCCGCAGCATAAGTTCGCGCAGCGAAGGCATTCCCTCGCGCAGCACAGGCGTGCGCAGTGGTTCTGCCCCCTCGCGCAGCGCAGGCGTGCGCAGCGGTTCAGCTCCCTCGCGTGGCGCAGGCGTGCGCAGCGGTTCAGCTCCCTCGCGCGGCACAGGTGTGCGCAGCGGTTCTACCTCGTCGCGTGGCACAGGTGTGCGCACAGCATCGACTCCCGGCAGTCGCACCAACGGCGCACGCACCGTCACCAGCCGCCCGCCGAATGCCGGTGGCCACGACCGCGGCTATGCCCGCCCCGGCCGCCCCGGCGGCTACGTGCCCCCCGCAGCGCGCCCGATACGTCCGGCCCCCTACTTCCACCACCCCTGGCACGGCTATGTGGTGCACTGCCACCCCATATTCTGGGATCCCTTCCCCCCGCGTCCCTGGTACTGGCCCGGCTTCTGGCACTACTGCCACAGCTACTGGTATGACTACCATGTGACCGATGTGGTTGTGGTTCGCGAATACGTGGATAAAACCTACAACGTCAACCTCATCACCTACGGCATCAGCGGCAACATTATGTACGCCATCGTGCGCGACCACGGCGACACCTACCTGCAGGTCTACGACGAAAGCGACCACCTGCTGGCCGAACAGAAAATCAACAGAAGATACTGCAACATGGTCATCGATGCCGAAAACGGCGGTTGCTGGATCAGCAAGAAAAACAACAAAGACGCCCTGCTCTTTATCTGGGCCGACGGCCAACTGCTGATCTATGAAGAAGACTAAACCCGAAAGGTAAACAAGGTTATACATACCACTGAGGGCATCCTCCGCAATGCACGGAGGATGCCCTCTACTTTTTTTGTTATATTGCCCTGCCGAAGCTTTCGCGTGGGAGGCTCAGAGTGTCTCTTTGAGGTCGACGAGGAATTGGCGGACTTCTGTGAGGTTGCGCACAAGCTCCATCTTCGGGTCGTCCACGGGACGGGTGCGCATCTGCTCACGGGCACCTTCGAGGGTGTAGCCGCAGTCGCGGGTCAGATAGTGGATACGGCGCAGAAGTTCGATGTCGTGCTCGGTATAGCTACGGCTGCCACGACGGTTCTTGACGGGATGTATACAGTCGAACTCGCTCTCCCAAAAACGCAGCACTGAAGGCGCCACACCCAGCATCCCGGCCACTTCGCCGATAGAATAATACAATTTCTTGTCCATATCTGTCATTTGAATCTAATGTATTATCAATAAGAATAATATCCTTGGTTTTCGAGATAGCTTTCGCGCTTCTCGTATTTGACGTCGCGCAGGGCGTCGGCCTTGATATTAATCTGGAAAAACCAACTGCGGTAGTAGCCAAAAGGCACCCAACTGAAGCGCATCTCCCAGCAATGCAGGTCGCGGTAGATGTCGACGGTGGTGTAGCTCATGCCCTTGTTGGCTATATCGTAGCCGGTGGTCATGGCCACACGCCAGTTCTTGGTGAGGCTCAGGTTTCCGCTGAGGCTGATGCTCTGGATAGTCTCGCTCTGCAGGTTCATCTCGCGAGCCACATAGTGGTTGACATAGCTGAAATTATAGCTCACGCTGAGGTTCCAGGGCACAGAGAAATCGACGTATCCGCCCATCATCATGGCAGGATTGTAATTGTAGGGTGTCTGAAGCAGTGTGTAGACAGGCGTGCCGTTGCTTTTGCCATCGCCCTTGAAAGTGTTGTTGTTGAGGCTGAAGCTGAGCTGTGCACTTATGGTGGAGTTCTGCTTGCGGAAAAGACGCCGTTCGGCATTCCAGAGCAACTGGTTGTGCATGTTGCCGAGGGTGTCGATGACATAGGGACAGAAACTGCCGTTGTAGTTGAGCACCAACGAGCGGAAGAGGGTGGTGCGGCCGGTTATGCTGAGGTTGCTGAGACGCAGCGAATCCTTGGCCAAATCATACGACATGCTGAGATTGAAGTTTTCGAGCAACGGCACCTTCTTGATTTCGGCTGTGGTGTCGAAAGGATTCTGCACCTTGATTTCAAGATTGTTTCCTATGCTGAGGCGCAGATTGCCGCTGCGTCCGTCGGCAGGTCCGCCGTAGAGGCTGTTCTGAAAGATGGAGTAGCGGTGTACGTAGCCCGTGGTGTCGGTGTATTGCTTCCAGTAGCCCAGACTCTCGCTGCCGAAATCGGGTCGGTAGGTGAAGCCGATGGTGGGGTTGATGACATGGCGCAAAGCCTTCAAAGGGCCGTACTTGAACTGGAACATACCATAGATACGGGTAGAGAGATTGGAGCTGAAGCTGAAGTCGCGGTTGGCCTTGAAGCCCCGAATGGTGTCTATAGTCAGGATGCCGGTCTCGGAATCGTAGTTCTTGTCGATGGTGCTCCAATGCCAGCGCTCGTTGTAGCTCACCGAGTTGGTCCAGTTGAAGAACTTGAGCACCTTGACGGTAGACGAAATAGGTATGGAATGCTGCACGCCGTATTGCATTTGGTCGAGGGTGCTCTGCTTGAAGAGGTCGGTATCTTGAGCTGTAATGTTGTTCTCGGCGTTCATCACATACGACAGCGAAATATTCTCCCACCAACGATAAGCGCCCGACGGATGCTTGCGACGCAGAGGATAAATGGTGATAGAGCTGAGCGATATGCTGGGCAGCTTGATATTCATAACACCCGTCTGGGCATTGAACGACTCCCGGGCCGAGGCGGCGAGGTTGAGGTAGGATCCCAGCTTGGCGGTGTAGCTTATAGACGAAGTGGTGGTGCTGTTGAAATAGTCGTTGCGGTTGGTGGTGTTCTTGTTGTAGTTTCGGCTCTGCAGGTTGACATTGGCCGAGAAGCGGCTGTAAGGGTTGGCTTTGGCGTCTTGGTCATGGCGCCAGACAAGTTTGAAATCGTTGTAGGCACTGAAGGTGTTGGTGTCGCCGCGGATGCCCGTGAATGTGCGCCCGAAGCGGGTGTCGAACAACCCCTTGTACTTGTAGCGGCGGTAGTAGTTGGTCTTGGCTTCGCCGGCCCACGAGAGGTTGGTGTAGATCTCGGCCGTGAGAGCAAGGTCCAAATTGTCGTTGATGGCCCAGTAGTAGCCGCCGTCTTTGAGATAATAGCCGCGGTAGTTCATCCAGCCATAGGATGGAATAAGAACGCCCGAAGCCCGGTTGTGTGTGATTGGGAAAAAAGCGAACGGCAACGCTACGGGGGTGGGGGCATCCTCGACGGTGAGCCATGCCGGACCGGTGACTATCTTGTCGCCTGTGATAAGCTTGGACTTGGTGAAATTAATTGCAAAATGCGGGTGTGCATAGTTGCAGGTGGTGTAGCTTCCGCCGCTGAGATACATCACAGAGTCGTTAAGCTTTTTCACCTTGTCGCCATGCAGATAGCCGTCGCCCTCTTGCGTGATAACGCCTTGTATGATACCCTTCTGGCTGTTGTAGTTAAAGGTGATGGTATCGGCATGGTATTCGGCATCGTCCTGCTTGAAATAGGGTCGGCCAATGACATGGCCGGCAGTGTCGTCGTTGCCGTGGGCATGAAGAGTCTGGTTGTCGAAATCGACCTCGACGCGGTCGGCCTCGAGAATCATCTTGTCATAATCTATATGGCCTTCGCTGTAGAGAAAAGCATGATGGGTTTTGAGATCCATGGCTACAGAGTCTCGGGCCTTGTACTTGATGACATCCTTGACGGCATTGGGAGAAACGCGCATAAGGGTGTCAATGTCGGCCTGGGCCACAACGACAGCAGGAAAGAAAAAAAACAAAAGCGCCAGCACAGGCAGTGCAGCTACTTTTTCCCCACTTTTTCTGACTCTGTATGACGGCTTGAGCCCCATTTTAGTTATTTAGTTTTCAGCATTCAAAAATTATTTGTATCTTTGCATTTCAGTTTGCAAAGATAAAATTATTTATGCAATCTGAAAAACAAATTTTTATTGTTTTGGATATGAAACGCTTATTTATACTATTTATTGTGTTGGCCGTGTCGTGCAGCCCTCTTTTTTCTCAAAAAAAAGAGACATATCGAGTACGTACGATAGTTATCGATCCCGGACACGGCGGCGCAAAACCTGGTGCCCAAGGCAGTCGGTCGTGGGAGAAAAACATCACGCTTGCCGTAGCCAAGAAGTTCGGAAAGCTGGTTGAAGACAACTACAAGGATGTAAAAGTAATCTACACACGCACCAACGACGCCGACATCTCGCTGGCCGAACGCGCAAATATAGCCAACCGCAACAAAGCCGACCTTTTCATAAGCATCCATGCCAACTCACACCCTACATCCAGCCCAACAGGCGTTGAGACTTTCGTCATGGGTCTTTCTGAAAGCAAAGCCAACCTTGAGGTTGCAAAAAAAGAAAACGCCGACATATTGCTCGAGGCCGACTACAAAACCAACTCGGCATACAGCGGTTTCGACCCCAACTCGCCAGAGTCGTGGGTGGTGCTCACACTCTACCAAAACTCTTTCCTTGATAAAAGTCTCAATCTGGCCCAAGCCATACAGAACCAATACAAGAACAACTTGAAGACCATCAACCGTGGTGTGAAACAGGCCGAGCTTTTCGTGCTCTACAAAACCACCTGCCCGTCGGTGCTGACCGAAATTGGCTTCATAAGCAATCCCACAGAGGAATCATATATGCTTAGCGAAGAAGGCCAAGCCCAAATAGCCGTATGCCTCTTCAATGCCTTCATGTACTACAAAGCCACAGAAGAAGGCACCAACATGCCGGCCAATCCAGTCTTCAACATACCGGGCTACAAGTCCAAATCCGCAGAAAAGAAAGAGGAGCCAAAAGCCGAGCCGAAGCCACAGCCAAAGCCCCAACCCGCAGTGGCCGATGCCAGCGAAGCTCCAACCGCACAGCCGGTCAAAAAAGAAGAGCCCAAGACCGAACCCAAGCATGAGCCCGAAGTAGATTCAAAACCCAAAGAAGAGCCAAAAGAGCCAAAATCACAGCCCGTAAAAGAAGAGCCCAAAGAAGAGCCAAAGGCTGAACCCATACCGGAAACAAGGCCTGCTGAACCTGAGCCAGCCAAAGCCGAACCCAAAGTAGAACAGGCCGTAACACCGCACGAGAAACCCACACCGTCAGTGGAGCTGCCTAAACAGGAGCCCCAGACCGAAGCTGCAAAGAAAGATCCCGTACAAGAAATGGCCCAGGAGCCTGCAACATCCAAGAACGAGGCCCCGGCACCGGAGCATGTGGCACTGGCTGCCCCGCAAAACACAGCAGCAAACGACGCACGACAGTACTACACCGTGCAGTTCCTCTCATCCAAGTACCGGTTCGAAGTCGGCGCACCAAAACTTGACGGTGTCAGCGACTTCCAAACAATTGATAAAGGCAGTTTTATAGCCTACACCACCGGACGCTTTGCCACCTTCGATGAGGCTGTGGCATATCGCGACCACCTTAGAAAAGCCACAAGATTCAAAGATGCATGGGCATTCCTCTACAAAGTGCCCGCCAAGCGGGAATCACAACCTGCCGCACAGCCGAAGGCCACCGCGCAGCAAACGCCAAACCAGGCAGCCAAGACCGCAACGGCCGCAGATTCGAGAATCAGCTACCGCATCCAGCTTTTCTCAACCAACAAAACGCTTAAAGCCGGCGACCCCGACCTGCACGGCATCAAGGATTTCCGCAGCGCAAAGTCCGGCAACCTGTATATCTACACCACCGGCGACTATAGCAAGGTGGCAGACGCAAAACGACGCTGCGCCGAAATAAAACGCACCATGCCTTTCAAGGATGCTTTCGTTTTTGCCGTCTACAATGGCGAGCGCATCACCCTTGAGCAGGCCGCCGCGATGGAGAATAATAAAAAATAAGTCATGATAGAGATTAAAGACGTCAGCAAGCTCTTCGGCGAACAACGTGCCGTAGACCATGTGTCGTTTCGCGTCGGCGAAGGCGAGATTGTCGGGTTGCTCGGTCCCAACGGTGCCGGCAAGTCGACCCTGATGAAAATCATAACCTGCTTCATTCCTCCCACCGAGGGCGAGGTGACCGTCTGCGGACACAGCATACACGACGACACCCTGGCCGTGCGCCGCGCCATAGGCTACCTGCCGGAGCACAATCCGCTCTACCTCGACATGTATGTGCGCGAATACCTGCGCTTTGCTGCCGGGCTGAGCCATGTGGCCAAACCCGCGCAGCGCGTCGACGAGATGATAGAACTTACCGGACTTACGCCCGAAGCAAACAAAAAGATTGGCCAACTCTCGAAAGGCTACCGCCAACGCGTCGGTCTGGCTCAAGCCCTTATCCACGATCCGCAGGTGCTGATTCTCGACGAGCCCACTACCGGCCTCGACCCCAACCAGCTCGAATTCGTCCGCAGCGTGATACGCAACGCCGGCCGCGACAAAGTCATTCTCCTTTCGACCCACATTATGCAGGAAGTCGAAGCCATGTGCAACCGCGCCATCATCATCAACCATGGCCGCATAGTGGCCGACGACCCCATCGGCAACCTCACCGCAGGCGAGCTCACCGAGAAATTCCACCGTCTGACGCAAGAATAACAAACCATAACCCAGCATATTAACGATATGACACGTACAGAATTAATCAACCTCATCCGCGAGCGTCGCTCATTTCTCTGCGTCGGCCTCGACACCGACCCCGCCAAGATGCCCGAACATCTGCGTTCGGCCCACGACGGCATCTTCCAGTTCAACAGCGCCATCATCGATGCCACCATCGATTACTGCGTAGCCTATAAGCCCAACCTTGCTTTCTACGAGGCCCTCGGCATCGACGGCCTGCGCCAGCTGAAACTCACCATGGACTATATCCATGGGCTCGGCAAACCCGTCTTCACCATTGCCGACGCCAAGCGTGGCGACATCGGCAACACCAGCGAACGCTATGCACGCGCTTTCCTCGACCCCAAAGGCGACTTCAACTTCGACGCCATCACCGTGGCCCCCTATATGGGTGCCGACTCGGTGCAGCCGTTCACCGTCTACGACGGCAAGTGGGTCATCCTTCTGGCTCTGACCTCCAACAAGGGAGCCTTCGACTTCCAGCTGACCGAGGACAAAAACGGCACCCAGCTCTACCAGCGCGTGCTCGAGACATCGAAGCAGTGGGGCAACGAAGACAATATGATGTATGTTGTCGGAGCCACCAAAGCCGAGATGCTGACAGATGTGCGCCGCGTAGTGCCCGGCAGTTTCCTGCTGGTGCCCGGTGTGGGCGCGCAGGGCGGCAGCCTCGAAGAGGTGTGCCGCTACGGCCTCAACGCCGACTGCGGCTTGCTCGTCAACTCGTCGCGCGGCATCATCTACGCCTCCAACGGTCCCGACTTTGCCGAGGCCGCCGGTCGCGAAGCCCAGAAGCTGCAACAGCAAATGGCCGCAGTGCTATGAACAACAAGACCCTTCTGAACGTGCTGTTGGTGCTGACATTCATCTTTGCCGGCATCTCATGCCTGAGCTATATATTCGTGGCTCTCAATCAGTCGTGGCTGTCCAGTTTCTACGCCGCCAACCGCAGCATGCTGCCCGACGAAATCTACACCGCCACACAGACGATGCTCGCGCGTCCGCGAGGCTTTTTTGCAGCGCTGGCGGCGCTCTATGCGCTCGAAATCGGCGGCGGTGTGCTTATGTGGAATCTGCGTCCGTCGGGATGGCATTGCTACGTCCTCGCCCGACTGATGCTCATCCTCGTGCCGCTGCTGTTCATCGGCAAGGGTGCCATGGGCATAGGCGACATCATGATGGCCGCGCTGTTCATCTTCGTGTATTGGCATCTGCTCAAGCAGCTGGGCGCCTTCGGCAGCAAAGACGGCAGCCAGCCTACGCCGCAACCGCCAGCCACACAAGACTGACCGACTATATCCTCAATAAAAAAACGTCTCCATAGGTTTTGCCTATGGAGACGTTTTTTTGTATGTATGCCAGCAAGGCTCAGCCAACCGAGCAGCCGGGGGCTACAATATCGCTCGGGGTAAGCAACACGAGGCGACCGTCTTTGTCCTCGGCACTCAGAATCATGCCCTGGCTTTCGACGCCTTTGAGTTTGCGCGGCGGGAAGTTGGCTATGAAACACACCTGGCGGCCAACAAGGGCCGCAGGGTCGGTGTAGTATTTAGCAATACCGCTGACTATGGTGCGCGGCGTGCCGGTACCGTCGTCGAGCTTGAACTGCAGCAGCTTGTCGGCTTTCGGCACCTTGGTGCACTCGAGGATGGTGGCCACACGGATATCCATCTTGCCGAAGTCGTCGATGGTCACCGAAGGCTTCACCTCGACCGGTTTCCATGCGCTGAGGGCGTTCTGAACCTTGGTGGCCTGCAGTTTGTCGACCTGGGCCTGGATAGCCTCGTCGCTTATCTGTTCGAAGAGCAGCTCGGGTGTGCCGATGGTGTGGCCTTCCATCAGAAGGTCGGCGCGGCCGGCATCCTTCCAGCCGAGGGCCTGCAGGTTCATGATGCGGTGCATCTTGTCGGCAGTGAAGGGCAAGAAGGGGGCGCAAAGCACAGCCAGGTTGGCGCATATCTGCAGCGAGAGGTTCATCACCGTGGCAGTGCGTTCGGGGTCGGTCTTGACCAGCTTCCAGGGCTCGGTGTCGGTGAGGTACTTGTTGCCCAGACGGGCCAGGTTCATCATCTCGCTGAGGGCTTCGCGGAAGCGGTAGGTCTCTATGCTGCGGCCTATGCGCTCGGGAAAAGTGGCAATCTCTTTCACCACCTCCTGTTCGGCATCCGTCATCGGACCGCAGGCAGGCACCTTGCCACCGTAGAACTTATGCGTGAGCACCAACGTGCGGTTGACGAAGTTGCCAAGGATGGCCACCAACTCGCTGTTGTTCTTGAGCTGGAAGTCCTTCCATGTGAAATCGTTGTCCTTGGTCTCGGGAGCGTTGCTGCATAGGGTGTAGCGCAGCACATCCTGCTTGCCGGGGAAGTCGCGCAGGTACTCGTGCAGCCAGACAGCCCAGTTGCGCGAGGTGCTGATTTTGTCGCCTTCAAGGTTGAGGAATTCGTTGGCAGGCACGTTGGCGGGCAGGATGTAGCTGCCGTCGGCGTGGAGCATCGAGGGGAAGATGATGCAGTGGAAGACGATATTGTCTTTGCCGATGAAGTGCACCAGCTTGGTGTCCTGGTCTTTCCACCATTTCTCCCAATCGTCGCCCTTGAGCTGCTTGGTGAAGGAGATGTAGCCTATCGGCGCGTCGAACCAGACGTAGAGCACCTTGCCGTCGGCACCCTCGACGGGCACCTTGACGCCCCATTCGAGGTCGCGCGTGACGGCGCGGGGCTGCAATCCGGCGTCGATCCACGACTTGCACTGGCCGTAGACGTTGGTCTTCCAGTCGCCTTTGTGCTCTTCCAGTATCCACTGGCGCAGCCAAGGCTCGTCCTGGTCGAGCGGAAGGAACCAGTGCTTGGTCTCTTTGAGCACGGGTTTCGAGCCGCTGAGGGCGCTCTTGGGATTGATGAGGTCGGTGGCGTTGAGGCTGGTGCCGCAGGCTTCGCACTGGTCGCCGTAGGCGTGCTCGTTGCCGCAGTGGGGGCAGGTGCCGGTGATGTAGCGGTCGGCCAGAAACTGGCCCGCCTCTTCGTCATAGTACTGCTGCGACACCTTCTCCACGAACTTGCCTTCGTCGTAGAGCTTCTTGAAGTATTCGGCAGCCGTCTTGTGGTGCTCGGGGCTGCTGGTGCGGCTGTAGATGTCGAACGAGATACCGAGCTCGGCAAAACTGTCTTTGATAATCTTGTGGTAGCGGTCTACGATGTCCTGCGGGGTGACGCCCTCTTTGCGGGCCTTGATGGTGATGGGCACGCCGTGCTCGTCCGAGCCACCGATGAACATCACATCCTCGCCCTGGGCGCGCAGATAGCGCACATAGACGTCGGCGGGCACATATACACCTGCCAGGTGGCCGATATGCACCGGACCATTGGCATAGGGCAAAGCCGAGGTGACGGTGTAGCGGCGGTATTTATGGTCTTTTTCTGTGTAGGTCATAACTATTGTTTGTAGGTGTATGTGGTGGTATTGCCATCAGCGTCGGTCACCACATGCGGATATCCGTCCGAAGTGTAGGTGTAGCTGAGGCTGGCGGAGCCGAGGTCGTTGAGCGGGTAGTCGTAGTTGAAGGGCAGGGCGCCGAGGCCGCCGAGGCTGAGGCTGGCCGAGATGTTGGCGTTGCCGTGACCGCTGACGGTGAGCATATTGTTGGCCGAGAGGGCGGCGACATCGACGTGGCCGAGGAAGCCCTTCATGGGGTTCTTCTGGCTGTCGTAGGTGTAGTCTACGGTGTCGGACACAGTGAGTTGCACGGGTATCGGCGTGTCGCCAAGGTTCAGCACGTTGATTGCCATGTCTATCATGTCGGCATAGTCGCCGGCCATGGTCTGCAGCAACTCAGTGGGCATCTCGTTGAGGGTGGTGGTAACGTTGAGGTGCCCGCTGACAATCATGCGCGACACGTTCTCGCCGGTCCATGCAAAGTCGATGTCGACAGCCTGGTCGTCGACCGTGAACTTCGAGGCCGGGGCAGCCGTCAGGAACGAGAACGGCAAGTTGCCGGTCGAGTCGCCCATGATCGACGGCAGCATCGAAAGCAGCATATTGATCAGCTCTTCGTTGAGGGAGAGGCTTATGTGGTTCAGCTTGTTCTGTGCGTTGTGCGTAACCACGGCGCTGGCCATATTGATTCCGCCGGTTGTGAGATCGATGCCGCTGATATACTTCTGCGGGTTGTAGTTGAAGGCAAAGTCGATCCGGGGGCCCAAGACGTAGGAAGCAATCGACTGCACACGGTCTTCGCTGCCGTAGGTGAAGCTGACGCTGACTTCTTCATTGTCGGAGACAATCTCGTCGACGCGGTCGCCATCCCACACCCACACCTCTTCGGCCGTCGAGTCGCTGTGGCTTATGCGGTCTATCTTGACCGCCGGACGATAGATGCCTTCGCCAACGATGGTTTCCGTCTGGCTGTTGCCACCGTTGCCGCCTTCGTCTTTGTCTTTGTTGCAGGCCACCATGCCAAGCAGGGCAGTGGCACACAGGATGGACAATACTTTTTTCATAATTTTGATATTATTTTTGTGGGAAAAGTGGAGTTACTTGTTCTCTGCAGTCTCGTCGGCAGGCTTCTCATCGTCGAGGCTCACCTTTCCGGCATTCAGCAGAATGTTGTACCAGCAGAAAAGCTTCTTGACGTCGGAAGCGTGCACACGGTCGCGGTCGTAGTCGGGCAGGGCCTGCTCGAGCAGGGCAAACATCTCTTTGCTCTCGGCTTTGCGCGGGTCGAAAGCGGTGGCCTTGCCGTCCAGCACCTTGAATATAGACTGCATCACCTCGTCGAGCGGGCGCTCGTCGCTTTCAGTGAAGATGCGTATCTCGCCCAGCGACGAGATGCGGTCGTTTTTGAAAACAGGGTACTTCTGGCCCGTCACAAGGTTCTTAACAATGGCACCGCCCTTGGTCTGCGACACCAGTTCGCTCAAATCCGGCTTGCCGGCAATCACGAGAATACTTGTCAAATCCATTTTGTTGTCAGTTTTTTTGCAGTTATTTTAAAAATGGATAACGCGACATTGATGGGTTTATTGCACGGCTGTTGCACTTGCTTTCTGCTAAAATTTGTTAAAACCGCCCGCACTCCGCAGGCGTCAGCCCACCTACAGACCGCCACTCTGTTGGGCCGCAGCGCAATATTTCACGGCAAACGGCGTTAGTATGACCATGATACAATACATTGCCGACCGCGACCACTACACGCTTGTGCTGCAGCGATGCGCAGCGACAAAGCATGACCTGTGGATTGGCACCGCCGACCTGAAAGACCTCTATATAAGCAAGGGGGCCAAGGTGGAGCCGTTTCTGGCGCTGCTCGACCGCCTGCTGAAACAGGGCGTCGAGGTGCACCTGCTGCATGCCAAAGAGCCCGGCGAAAATTTCCGCGCCGACTTCGACCGCTACCCAGGCCTGTGGAACAGGCTGGAACGCCGCCTCTGCCCGCGTGTGCACTTCAAAATCATGGTTTTCGACTGCGCCACAGCCTATATCGGCTCGGCCAACCTGACCGGTGCCGGCATAGGCATGAAGGGCGACGGCAACCGCAACTTCGAAGCCGGCATACTCACCGACGAGCCGCAGCTGGTAGACGCCGCCGCCGACCACTTCGACAGCGTGTGGCGCGGCAACCATTGCCGCACCTGCAAACGCAAAGACTTCTGCGGCGACCGCATCGGTTAAACCCCACCTCTTAGCCTGCACCTCTTCTGCCGTTGTACGATACA
>JAZNSV010000011.1:0-13702 GCA_045591485.1 Bacteroidales bacterium
AAAGACCCTTCCCACTACGCCAAAGGCGACACCGTCAACATTCTCTACCTCACCGCCGCTTAATCCTAACCAAGCAAGCCGACCGCACCGCGGGCAGTCGGCTTGCTTCCCTATGTTCCGCCCATTAACCCCATTAGCCCCATCAAACCCACAAAGAAATGCGAACAATCACCGAAATCATCATCCATTGCACCGCCACCCGCCCCGATGCCAACTGCAGCGTGGAGAGCATCCGCCGCTACCACAATAGCCTCGGATGGCACGACATCGGCTATCACTATGTCATCTATCCCGACGGCAGCATCCATTCCGGCCGTCCTGTCGAGCAGGTCGGCGCCCACTGCCCAGGCCACAACGCACACAGCATAGGCATCGCCTATGTCGGCGGCCTTGATGCCGACGGTCGCCCTGCCGACACCCGCACCGAAGCCCAACTCGTCGCCCTCCTCCAACTCGTCCGCGACCTGATGGAAGAGTACCCTATCACCTCCATCCACGGCCACAACGAGTACGCAAACCGCGCCTGTCCCTGCTTCGACGTCCAGCAATGGCTCAAAGAAAACGACGTTTAACTCCTCCCGTTTCATTTTTCAATTCTCAATTTTCAATTTATGAATATCCTTTGGAACATCATCTTATCCGTACTGACCCTCGTCGCCGGTGGCGGCTGGCTGTTCGACCGCCGCCGCCATCGCCAGGAGGTCGAAAGCCTGAAAGCCGACAACCGCCAGAAAGACATGAACCTCACCAAGATGTACGTCGAGGAGTTCAAGGAGAACATCGCCGATCCCCTGCGGCATGAAGTCAGGGAATTACGTACCGAAGTAAACCATTTGAGAAATGCGATACAGAAGATTAACGACTGCCCTCATAGCGACGCTTGCCCTGTTTACAGTGAGTTGCAGAAGCAGCAAGACCGTGACGCAGCAGACCAGCACGATGGCCGCGACTGACACCCTCCGTCAGACCGTCACCCTCACCCTTCACGACACCATTCGTGAAACCACCACCATCCTCGTCCAAACCAACGAGACCGGCGACACCACACGCCTCACTACCAACCGCGACCGCGAGAAGATAACCTATCGCAACCGTAACTCCGACCACACCCATCACACCACCCAATCCGAAACCACCAGCACCACCAAAGAAACCACCACTACACCCATTCAGCCCATTAAACCCATCAACCACAAGTCGCCCATCAAACCTCTCCTAATCTCCTTCCTCCTCGGCCTCCTCCTCATCCCCCTCATCAAACTCGTCCGTCATCTAAAGAGATAGTCCCCTATAATACGTGTCGCGATTCTGTCGCGACAAATCATTGCAGCCTTTGGCCACCGCAAAAATAATGTAGTCCTCCGGGCAATATTATCTCAAAAATGGCGTTATATGGAATAAATTTATAAAAAATGGCGTTATAAATAAGGACTTTTTGAATTGGTATTGAAAAAATGGCGTTTCAAAGCGGAATGATGAATTTATTAAAAATGGCGTTATCAAATAGGAATGGGAATAATGTTTTATAATGAATGGCAAAAAGAAGGGGCCCCGCTGGGGCCGTCCTTTGCTGTCGATGCTGCGGGTCTGCACCGCCGGCAGAGCCGTCGGCACACCCCGCGTATCAAGGCCAGCGCACAGAGTTCTTTTAGTTCCTCCGCGCAGTTTGCCCCCCTCGGCTGCGGCGACGAAGATTTCTTTTATACGGCCTCCCGTGGGAAGGGGAAGTCGTCGGCAGAGCCCGACAGGAGCAAGAACAAGTTCCGCGACTTGGCTACGCCCACGCTGCTACATTTCGGCAATGCTCAAGCAAGCTTGGCACTGCGCTCAACTTCCGCAGCTCCCATTATGGGCGAGGTGCGCTACAATTCGCTGATGAAGACCTTCCCCCAAGAGGCCGAAGAACTCTTCGTCGCCACGGAAAGAAATGCAAAACTGCGTTACGAAGGCTACAAGAAGCTCTCGGAAATGTAATCTTTGAAACCCCGCAAGGGGTGACAAGACCACAGGCAGGGGTGGAAGCCGTAAGGCTGAAACCCCTGCTTGCTATATATGTCATTTTGAACCCCGTAGGGGTGACACAAAAACAGCATGAAATTCTCATGCTCATCTCGTTCTCGGCAGTTGCTCATCTCATTCTTACGAGTTGAGCATCTCATGATATATGAGATGAGCATCTCGCGAGAACGAGATGCTCATCTGCCAAAAGCGAGTTGCTCTCGCCGATTTCACTTCTTCTTCGAGGCGAGGCTTTCAACGGGTTTGAAGGTGGCCTCGTCGAGGGCTTCGCGCATCGTTTTCGAGATGCGGAAACGCAGGTTGACTTTCTTGATGTCGTCTGCCGACACCTTCTTTTCTTCCTTCTGCCCCTCGGCGGTGATGGTAAGGTTGAACGTGCCGAGGTCGCCCAACTGTACCGTGTGGCCGTCGAGCAGCATGCGCGACACCACTTTCTCCAGCTGATAGACTGCCATTTCGGCCTCCTTGGGGTTCAGCGTCGTCTCGTCGGCCAGCATCTTGGCCACGTCGTGCTCGTCCACCTTGCCGATGCTCTTGATTACAGGGTACCACTTGCGGTCGCCTTTCGGGTTGCGAGGGTTCACCCTCTGAACTTTGTTGAAAAAGATTGCCATAACTTTACCTTTTTTATTGATGATACATGAGGTTAATTCGGCTGTAAAGGTACGCACTTTTCGCGACATGGCAAAATATTCTGTTATTTTCTACCAATTTGTGAAAATTCGAGTAGTCCCATATGAGGCATTGTCATATCCAACTTCTCTCCCATCTTCAGAATACCACACAGCATAAATATGATAGTTTACTTGCAAATCACCATCAATATATTTTACAATAACTTTTGCATAGGAACTTTCCCAATATGGGTGGATAAAACCGTTCGGAAATGTAGGACTCTCGAAACTTGAACTATAGAAATAGTTGCGTGGTTTGTTTGAGACATTTTCTCTGTATAGACATTTAGACCCCACTAAAGTATTACCAGAAAGTGTTGCATAGTAATTTTCAACCCTATCTGGAATATCAAGATCTGAAAAATGAACTTTAATTGAGATTTTTATCTTACCTTCCACTTGTGTTATTCTCATCGCATCACCATCTTGAGCATTCCAGACACCCAAAAACTTATCAATTCCTTCTTGAGCATTGATAATCGAGACATTCAAAAGGCAGAACGCAGCAATTGCTATTAATCTTTTCATTGTAGGAGTTTTTATTGGAGAGATACAGCGTTCCTCTATCGATAAATAAATATTACATCAAGGTTTGCACTTGAATTGGCAGGAATGTGTACAATTCTTCTTTTTGCTGTCCTTGCAGGTGAAGGTGTATACAAGATACTCCTGTTTCTTGTCCCATTGGTTTTTCGAACTCATTCCAGAGCCACACTTGCCACAAGTATACTCGTACTTCGTGATTTTGCAATTGTTGCATGGGTCGGACACCTTAATCCAGTCACCATTGGCGGCGATTCCGCTGGCAGTCAGTAACACAACGGCAGATGCAGCCGCTGCAACCAAAACCATCTTCTTTGTTTTCATCTTATTCCTTTTGCAGATATGCCGCTGCAACCCCGGCTCTGTCGCTTTTCCGCACCCCGTCGAGCAAATGGATATATAACAAGAAGCGTGGTGCTGTTACACCATTCTTACATGGAGGTCGTAGGAAATACCTTGAAAAGAGAAGATGCAATAAGCCCACGCTAAATAGCGAAGACCATTACACAAATCCTGCTTTTCTATGGAAGTTTCCTACGTTCCCATGTACAGAATAAGCATAAACGCTTCATGATTTCCTTCTGAAATCGACTGCAAAAGTACACAAAATAATTGGAATACAAAAAAATATTTTGCCATCTCACAAAAAACAAGTACTTTTGCAAAAAAATTTAAACAGTTAATATGAAATTATTCGACTTTGCTTGGTTTAATAACTTTCATGCATCTATTGATGAACTAAAGAGTTTGGCAATGCGTGAAGATTGGGATTACAAAAAGAATCCCATTGGCAAGAATCCCATATTGGAGAACTATATTCATCATACATTTAGCAAACTATATGATGAAGGGAAGGTGTGCATGCAAGGGGATTATTCCGTTTTTAATACTGGATTGGTAACAGAACTTCAAGAAGAAATCTATGCATTCTTCCAAATAAACAAGCGTCCCAAAACAACTATTCCGTGGTTCTTTATTGGTTGGCGTAAGTCTAGTGACCGGGATTTGATGAAATTTGGGACATTACCCGAAGTCGCCAATTACTTTAATAATCCTTCAGATCTTATATATGACACGCGTATAGAAATGCGGCCAAATGTGAACCATATTATTGAGGATAATATTGATCGATTCCCTGCACAATATCAAGCTATGGACAGGTATCAACTAGGTGTTCTCTTGGAAGGAACAATAAAAGATGCCATTCATCGAGTGAAAAGAAACTATAAAACAGCAGTACCACAATATTATAACGGATATCTTCAGTTGCTTCTACCAATTTGCCTGACCTCCAAAGCATCTGCCGACTTGGCATTGGTCATTTCTAAAGAAAATGGAGTTTATCGGGCAACAACCTGCTTAACGCTAGATATGGCAATAAACAATGCAAGATTGATAGCAAAACCTGACGATGAATGGTTAAAAGTGTAATTTTTTTCTTGCATATTAAAAAAAGTTTGTATCTTTGCATCTGATTAGAGAATTAAACAAAATATCATGTGATGATATAATTGACACAAAAACAACAATTTGATTAGAAACTTTCTGAAAGATTAAAACTTGATTATAGGCGACAATTTGTCGCCTTTTTCTTTTTTAAGCCTGCGCCGGCTGCGGCGAGACCCCGTACCTGAAGTGCATCACCCAGCTCTTCGGTGAGCAGATGATGGTGGCCAACGCCACGGGCTGCTCTTCCATCTACGGCGGCTCGGCTCCTGCCACTCCTTACTGCCGCAACTACCGCAGCGGCTTCGGTCCCGCCTGGGCCAACTCGCTGTTTGAGGACAACGCTGAGTTCGGCCTCGGTATGGCCACCGCCACCCGCCAGATGCGCGACCGCGTGGAGCGCATCATGAAGGAAGGCCTCGCCTGCGACTGCTGCAGCGCCGAAATCAAGACCCTCTTCACCGAGTGGATCGAGAACCGCGAGAACACCCTCAAGACCAAGGAAATCGCCGACAAGCTCATCCTGCTGATGGAGGCCTGCGGCTGCGATATCTGCAAGCGGCTGCTCGGTTCTGCTGGGGCTGCGGTAGCGGTAATTATTCCAACCTTGTGAAAATTATTCTCACCATGTCAACTTTATTGTGTATCTTTGCATCCGATAATCAATGTTAAACTAAACTCTTAGAAAAAATGAAAAAAACATTATTAGCTTCGATTTGCGCCATTTTGTTTGCCGGGTGCGGCAATGCACAGAAGGTGGATAATACGCCTATCGCGGCGCTGGATTTAAACAAGTACCTCGGTGACTGGTACGAGATTGCCCGATATGACCATAGCTTTGAGCGCGGACTGGACTACTGCAAGGCCAACTATGCGCTGCGCGAGGACGGCAAGATTGCCGTGACCAACACCGGCATCAAGGAAGGCAAGCAGAAGACCTCCAACGGCAAGGCCAAGACCACCGACGAGGCCGCCGTGCTGCGCGTCTCCTTCTTCGGCCCGTTCTACTCGGACTACCGCGTGATGCTGCTTGATGCCGATTACCAGTGGGCGCTCATCGGCAGCGGCAGCGCCAAATACCTCTGGATCCTTTCGCGCACCCCCGAGCTGTCGCAGGAAACACTGAATACCATCCTCGCCGAAGCCCAGCGCCGCGGCTACGACACCTCGAAGCTCATCTGGGTTAAACAAAAGTAATACACAACACATTATGACAACACTCCTTATCCTTCTTGCAGTATCCCTCGCGGTGTCGGCCGTGGGCTGGAAGTATTTCATCTATTTCTTCAGTCTGGGCTACGGCTACGGCATTGTCGCGCTTTCGGTCGCAATGCTGGTGATGTTCGGCAGCGAACTCTCGGCATCCACCGTGGCGCTATGCGCGCTGCTCTTCGTCTTCGGTTTCCGCTTGGGCACCTACCTGCTTGTGCGCGAGCGTAAGGCTGCAGCCTATCGTAAAATCCTCTACGACCCATCGTTGCAAAAGAGGAAACCCGTCGGCGTCGTAATCGCGGTCTGGCTCTTCTGTGCCATACTGTACGTGCTGCAGGTCAGCCCGGTGGCTTTCCGCCTGATGAACACACGGGCAGGCTGCGAGGTCAGCGACCTGTGGGCGTGGATTGGCGCCGCATTTGTTCTCTGCGGCATCCTGCTCGAAGCCGGTGCCGACGCACAAAAGTCCGCAGCCAAGAAGCGCAATCCCAAACGATTCGTCGACACAGGTCTCTACCGTATCGTTCGCTGCCCCAACTACCTGGGCGAGGTAGTTATCTGGACCGGGGTGCTGCTCAGTGGCATCGGCGCAGGCTTCGCCGTGTGGCAGTGGCTCATAGCCGCTATAGGCTACATCGGCATCGTCTACGTTATGTTCAGCGGTGCCCGTCGTCTGGAGTTGCGCCAAAACGAAGTCTATGGTAATGACCCCGAGTACCAGGCCTACGTCAAGAAGACCCCCATCCTCATTCCCGGCCTACCAATCTATTCTGTGGCAAAACACAAGTGGCTCAGCGCTTGAAAAACCTAAATTCAAGTTAATAATGTATATACGAGAACTGGAATAATGACGTTATAGTCTAAAAAAACAATATGTGCGACCACAAACAACAATCCAAGATAGAATTTGTTTCTTTTTGTATCAAGCAGTACAAGAAGGCTAACAAGTTGGGCGGTGCAGAAACGGAACAGATGTTTCTGCAGAGGGGGGTGATTGACTTCCTGTTGGGGCATTATGAAGTGCTGCATACCCAGAGCGAACAAATTATACTGGGCGAGATTGACGAATATCTAAAACACCATCAGCTATGACACTCTATCACGGAAGTCTTGAAATAGTAGAACATCCACTAATACGCGAAGCCGACCGACCGCTGGACTTCGGCACAGGATTCTACACTACTACCAGCCTCCAGCAGGCTCGCCGATGGGTGAAGCTGCGTATGGAACAGAACAATGTTTCGCACGGCTATATCAATCAATATGAGTACACCCCGCAAAAAGGGCTGAAGACTCGCCGTTTCCAATCGGCCAATGAGGCATGGGGGGACTTTGTGCACGCTAATCGCACTATCCAGAACTACAAACACGACTACGATATCGTGACTGATCCTGTGGCCAACGACAATGTCTATCTCAGTTTCAACCTCTATGAATCGAGAATCATTAGCAAGCGCGAACTTATCCGTCGTCTGAAGACATACAAGTTGGTAGACCAACTGCTGTTCCACACCGAGCAATCATTAGCCACACTTGAATACACAGGCAACAAGGAGGTGAAACTATGACCCGGCCCAAGATAACACAGGACAACTTGCATCTGCTGCTTCCTAGCAAGGTGGCACAACTGGCCAACCGCCTTTTACAGAACGGTTATGCAAAGAGTATGGCTGATGCTCTAACAATGGTTTACACCTCACCCGTCTATGCCAAACTGGAGCAGGAAAAGACCAAATATTGGTGGCTGGGGCTGAACGCACTCTATCAGGAAATTACTATGCAATAAGATCCACTTATGCGTATCGCAAGAACCATTGGCAACAAAGATCTTTGGCGGCGGGAGAAGACGCTTTTCTTGACGTCGAGGATGGCGCCGATGGGGTGTTATGAGAAGGTGTTTCGGTGGGTGGAGGAGTTTGACAGGGAGCAGTGCGCGGTGTGCTTCAACACGTCGGAGCTGGAAGAGGAGGTGCTGAAGGCGCTGCTGGTGTGCCACGTGCCGACGGTGCTGGTGGTGACAGGCAAATTTCACAACACATACAACGTGCAGATTGAGCAGGCGCTGAAAGAGGACCGCCTGCTTATCCTCGTGCTGCAACGCGAGGAGAGCGACGGCAAAGGCTTCGAGGCACGTCTGCGCAACCAGTGGGTCATCGGTCAAGTACAGCATATCGTCTGCGGTTACATCAACCCAAACGGCAGCATTTTCGGCCTGCTGGCTGGGCACAGCAACGTCACCCATCTTGTCGACAGAAAAGAACTAAAAGCAGCCGAGCAAGAGCCGAAACCCTACCGCTGGACGGTGGCCGAGGACAAACGGCTGCTGCGCATGTACTACGAAGACATGGGCATTCACGCCATCCACAAAGCCATCGGCCGTCCCTACAGCACTGTCTACCGGCGCGTCAAGTCGCTCACCATGAACGACAAACTGCTGAAAGGCCGCGAGTTTGAAGACCACGTGCTGGAGCTGTTGGGCGTGGCAAGCAACGACAAGCTGACCCTCAAGGAATGGCGCGGCGACAAGAGCCTGCCCGGCATCTACCCCGAGGGCAACAGCAACCCCGACCTGGTGCTCGAATACGACGGCTGCCCCTTCGCCATCAAGTGCAAATGGCGGAGCCACATGCCCAAAGACATCAGCAAAGAGCTGCTGCCACCGGCCCGAGTGGCCCTCTTCGAGAAATATGCCACGGAACGCCGCATGCCCGTCTACCTCCTCCTCGGCATCGGCGGCCTACCCAGCGATCCCGATTTACTGTACTTATCGCAATTAGATATACCTGACAGCATAACGTCAATATCCAATAATGCTATCAGTCCCGCCAAATTACTTTACCACATAAAAAATCTCATCACAAATTCCAAACCCTGCCACCATGACTATGTAGTGCAAAGCAGACTCACTCACCCCAAAGCATACTCACCCTGGAAGAAAGAAGAGGATGCAGTCCTGATTGAGTTGTTCCGCCAAAGTAAGCCTCTAAGTGAAATGTCGGTCATCTGCCAACGCAGTCCTAAAGGCGTTGCGGCAAGGCTGTCCAGACTTGGATTAATTCAAAAAAGTAGTCAATGGCGATAGTGAAATTCCGGTTTGTTCCATAGGAGCACTTCTACCGTAGGCCGTAAAAAGCATGATTTCAAGAAATGCAAGTTAGCCGCCGATGGGCTCATACATCTGATAACATGTAGCAGAAGTCCGTCGGGCGCAGCCACAGACACTTGCGACACTTCAAAATTCATATTTAAAGTAAAGAATATACATTCGTAAAATGTTAAAATTTGCGGTGTGGAGCAACTTTTTTTTGCCGAATGTAAAAAAAATGCTACTTTTGCACCGCTTTTTATAGTATCATAGGCAATAAAGAATATGTTCGACTTCGAGACATCTGTAAGTGGTATTGAGTTCAAGGTGAGACAATTGGCAGACGAGATGAAGCGTCTGCGCACCGAAGTGTCGGTCAGCGAATCTCGTTGCCGTGAACTAGAAGAGGCATTGAGAAATAAGGAAATAATTATTAACAACTTAAAAGAAGAAAACAAAATAATAAAATTAGGGAACAGGCTGGTAGAAGGAAGTGACAGCACGGAACTGAAACTGAAAATCAATCAGATGATACGCACTATTGACAAGAGCCTGGAGATAATGAAAGAAGAACGATGGAGACAGTAGCAGCATCGGTTAACATACTTGGGCGGACCTACCGCCTGCGCGTGGCGGCAGAGGACGAAGCCGCTCTACGCAAGGCGGCTGATGCCATCGAGGCGCAGGCTCGCCAGTATGGGCAGCAGTATGCCTACAATGACCATCAAGACTTGATTGCAATGGTGGCTCTGACGCAGATCACTCAACTGACCAAGATACAAGACTCACTCCGATATAAGGACACCGACCTCGCCCAGAGACTCGTGGCCATCGACGGAGTTTTAGACCAAATCCTGCACCCGACCCGAAACAGTTTGTAAACTCAACACAATTTACAATACCGAGTAAGCTCATGGGCGGGTAGGTTGTATGGCTGATACGCCCGGCACTCAAATCCTACAGTATCAGGGTTTACCAATACTCCAGGAGGGTTTTCGGATGCAGGATTGCTTTTCGCTTCGGGTTGCCACCCGCAGTTCCCACAACAAAACAACAACACACACATGGTAGTATTATGGATTATAATCGGACTCGTGGTTGGTGCCGGTGTAGCCGTATGGCTTACAACGGGCGTACTGCGTAACAAACTTCTCGCACAGAGCCAGCAGGTGCTGAAAGACGCTGAGGAGAAAGGCGAAGTAATCAAGAAAGAGAAAGAACTGCAGGCCAAGGAGAAATTCCTCCAGTTGAAAAGCGAGTACGACAAGCGCGTCAATGAGCAGAACAACAAGTTGCGCGACCAAGAGAACAAGCTGAAGCAGCGCGAACAGACCCTCGGTCAGAAGGTGGACGAACTGCAGAAGAAGAACAATGAGCTGAAAGGCGTCAGCGAAAACCTGAACAAACAGATCGAGGCCCTGCATGTGCGCCAGGCCGAGGTGGAGAAAGTCTACAAAGAGAGTGTTGAGAAACTGGAACATATAGCCGGCATGACAGCCGATGAGGCAAAACAGCAGTTGGTGGACGCCATGACCGAAGAGGCCCGTGCCGAGGCCAGCACCACCATAATGGACATCGTGGAGGAAGCCAAAATCACCGCTAACGAACAGGCCAAGAAAGTTGTCATACAGAGCATCCAGCGTACCGCCACCGAGGCCGCTATCGAAAACACCGTCAGCGTGTTCAATCTGGAAAACGAAGAGGTGAAGGGTCGTATTATCGGTCGCGAAAGCCGCAACATCCGCACCCTCGAGAGCCTCACGGGTGTCGAAATCATCATCGACGACAGCCCCGATGCCATCATTATCAGCGGTTTCGATCCAGTACGGCGTGAGATAGCACGCCTGTCGCTACATAAGTTAGTGACCGACGGCCGCATCCATCCCGCCCGTATCGAAGAGGTGGTAGCCAAGACACGCCGCCAGATTGAACAGGACATCAACGAAGTGGGCAAGCGTACTTGTATCGACCTTGGCATACTCAACATGAACCACGAACTCGTGCGCATGGTGGGCCGCATGAAATACCGTTCGAGCTACGGCCAAAACCTGCTGCAACACAGCCGCGAGGTGGCCAATCTGGCCGCCACCATGGCTTCGGAGCTGGGCCTCAACCCCAAAATGGCCAAACGTGCCGGTCTTCTGCACGACATCGGCAAGGTGCCCGACACCGACCCCGAGTTGCCGCACGCCATCTTCGGCATGAAGCTGGCCGAGAAATACAAAGAGCATCCCGATATCTGCAACGCCATCGGTTCGCACCACGACGAAATCGAGATGACGAACCTCATCAGCCCCATCATTCAGGTGGCCGACGCCATCAGTGGTGCACGTCCCGGTGCCCGCCGCGAAGTCGTCGAAGCCTACATCAACCGCCTCAAGAAACTTGAAGACATGGCCATGGCCTACCCCGGAGTGGTGAAGACCTATGCCATCCAGGCTGGTCGCGAGCTGCGCGTCATCGTCGGTGCCGACAAGGTGAACGATGTCGAGGCCACAAAACTCAGCTACGACCTCTCGCGTCAGATTCAGAGCGAGATGACATATCCCGGCCAAATCAAGGTGACCGTCATCCGCGAAACCAGAGCAATCAACTACGCCAAGTAAATGATGCCACTCGCCATACACTGGAACATCGACCCTGTGGCCATCCATATCGGCTCCTGGGGCCTGCGGTGGTATTCGCTGTGCTTTGTTGTGGCATTCCTGCTGGGCTATTGGATTGTGGAACGCATGTTCAAGCGCGAAAAGGTCAGCGAAGACTATATCGGTTCACTGTTTGTGTATATCTTTCTCGCAATCCTGATAGGCGCCCGTCTCGGCCATTGCATCTTCTACGAGCCCGACTATTATTTGACTGCGGCGCATTGGTTTGAGATAGTCTGGCCTTTTCAGAACGGACGCTTCACGGGTTACGAAGGCTTGGCCAGCCACGGTGCAGCGCTGGGCATAATCATCTCGCTGTGGCTTTTCTGGAAAAAATACCGCATGAACCCGTGGTGGATACTCGACCGATTGGTGATTGTGGTGGCCCTGGGCGGCGCATTTGTGCGTTTGGGCAACCTCTTCAACAGTGAAATCTACGGCGTGGCAACCGATCTTCCGTGGGGTTTCGTCTACGAACGCAACCACGAGACCGTACCCAAACACCCCACACAACTCTACGAAAGCCTCAGCTACTTTGTCATCTTCGGCGTAAGCTACTGGTACTATCTGCGCAAAAACGGCCAGTTCCGCACCGGCACAGTGTTTGGATGGTGGCTCGTAGCCCTGTTCGGCGCACGATTCTTTATCGAGTTCGTCAAAAACGACCAAGTTGGCTTCGAAGCCGGAATGACACTCAACATGGGCCAGCTACTCAGCCTGCCGTTCATTGCGGGCGGATTGGTCATCGCCTGGCTCGCCAAGAAGGAAAAACTCCCACAAGGTGTATTTCCCAAGGGAGAAGTGAAAAAACAAACCAAAAAAGAGAAAAAGAAATGAAGACATTGATTCTTGTACGTCACGGCGAAAGCGCGTGGAATAAACTTAATCTTTTCACAGGATGGACCGATGTAGACCTCACCGAAGCAGGTATCAAAGAAGCCTATGAGGCAGGCAAGCTGCTCAAAGCCGAGGGCTACAGACCCGAACTCTGCTTCACCAGCTACCTTAAACGTGCTGTGAAAACCCTCAACGAGATACTCGACGCCATGGATATGGACTGGCTGCCGGTACAGAAGAGCTGGCGCCTCAACGAGAAGAGCTACGGCGCCATCCAAGGCCTCAACAAGGCCGACACAGCTGCCAAATACGGCGACGAGCAGGTGCTCATGTGGCGTCGTTCGTTCGACGTACAGCCCCCCGCACTCGATCTCCACGACGAGCGCAGCCCTCGCCTCGACCCTCGCTACAATGAGATACCGGACAATATGATACCGCTGACCGAGAGCCTCAAGGACACCATCGAGCGTCTCATGCCCTACTATCGCGGCACCATCATGCCCGCTTTCGAAAACCGCAACACCCTCATGGTGGTGGCCCACGGCAATTCGCTCCGCGGCATCGTCAAGGAACTGAAAGGCATGAGCAACGAGGAGATTATAAAATTCAACCTGCCTACGGCTGTGCCATACGTCTTCACCTTCGACGAGAAGATGAACCTCGTAGAGGACAAATTCCTCGGCGACCCCGAGGTCATCGCTGCCAAGCAGGCCAGTGTTGCCAACCAGGCCAAGAAGAAATAACGCAATCAGCGTTGTACTCACAAGGATCCCAGCACATGTGCTGGGCGCCTCTTTTTTTTGCAGAAAAAAAACTAATTCAGCCCTGTGTGTGCAAAGAAAACCGCTTTTCATATAGTTCGCAAAGCGCAAATATCCGTATTTGGCTGATTGTAATAACCATCTGTCAATCAACATATAATAGTACTCGATACTAGTTGTTTCCGACAAAAACAGCAAAAAAATTTTGTCAATTCGAAAAATGTTTGTACTTTTGCACCGCTTTTGAGAGAGACAAAAAGCGGTGCTTTAGTCAAAATCAGAACACACGGAGAGGTGGGTGAGTGGCTGAAACCAACAGTTTGCTAAACTGTCGTACTCGATTAGGGTACCGGGGGTTCGAATCCCCCCTTCTCCGCCAAGCCAAAAAGGGACGCCCACAAAAAGGCGTCCTTTATTGTTGACGGGGCATAGCGAAGCCCGGTTATCGCGCCTGCTTTGGGAGCAGGAGACCCCCAGTTC
>JAZNSV010000012.1:0-11286 GCA_045591485.1 Bacteroidales bacterium
GATATTTCAACGATTGCAATCGTTGAAATATCGTTGATATATCGTTGATGTATCGTTGATATGCACTACCGGTGGCGAAGAAGACCTATGGAAAGTGGGTGGAAAATATTTTTCATATTACATATAATAAATAGATGCAAACGGCGTTTAATGAGGTGCGTGAAGAAATTTTGGAAGATAACAGGATGCATTGTGCTGGGGCTGCTGCTGACGGTATACGTGGCGGTGGCGCTGCTCAACTACTCTGTGGTGCAGTCGGTTGCGGGCCATGTGGCCGGGAGCTACTTCTCGCGCGAGTGGGGTGGCACGGTGCGGATAGGGTCGCTGCATGCCATGCCGTGGGACCACCTGCTGCTGGACGAGGTGCTGCTGGTGGCGCCCGACGGCGACACATTGTTCGACGGCGAGTCTGTACGCGTGACCTTCCGCCGTTTTCCATTCCACGACAATGGTCTTGACATTCGCCGCGTGGTGCTGAAGAATGCATACTACCACTTCGAGAGCCGCCACAACGACGAGCTGGACCGCACGGAGACGAACCTGCAATTCATAATAGACTACTTCAAATCGAAGCAAAAGCCCAAGGAGAAGAAGAAGCACCACGAGCCATTTACGGTGAGTGTGGAGACGGTGGTGCTGAACAGCGTACACTACCGAATGGACCTGCCAGACAAGCGCAAGACGGTGTTTGCCAACGGGGTGCAGATACCGCACATGGAGTTCTACGACATCAGGGGGCGCATCAAGGGGGTGCGTGTGGTGAAGGACGATGTGACAGCGCGCATTGTGAAGCTCAGCACCGAAGAACGCAGCGGTTTCAAAGTGGACAACATATCCGGCAAGGTGCATGTGTGCAGCCACGAGATTGTGGCGCACGACATGGACATAGTGACCCCGAAGAGCCATATCATGATTGACGCCGACCTGAACTACGGGCACTGGCACGAGATGAAAGACTACCTGCGGACGGTGTATCACCGGGCGGTGATAAAAGAGGGCACCACTGTGGCGATGAGCGACGTGGCCTACTGGGCGCCGGTGCTTTGGGGCATCGACGCGCAGATGAGGGCCGAGGGTTCGGCCGAGGGACCCATCAACGCGCTGACCACCGACGGGTTGCGCGTGGACTACGGGCTGGCGACGCACGTCGAGGTGGCCGGTTCGATCAGCGGGTTGCCCCGATTCGACACGACGCTGATTGACATTGAGCACCTTGAGCTGCAGGCCGAAGAGGCCGACATGCGACGGCTGAGGGCCGGGCTGGGCCAGCGCCTGCCCGACGATGTGGAGCGATGGATAGGCCGCCTTGGATACGTGGATATTGCCGCCCGCGGGCAAGGCGGGATGAGTGCGCCGACGACGGCCAACATAGACCTGGCCTGCGGCTTGGGCAACCTGAAGGCCGATGCGCGCCTGGAGCCCACGAAACACGGAGGCTGGCGAGTGGGCCTCGATGCCGAGAGCGACGGAGTGGCCCTCGGATGGCTGGGCAGCGACTGGCTGACCCATACCGGTGCGGCCCTGAGTCTGGACGCCGTGGTAGGCAACCCGAAAAACCCGCGCACGGTGACGGCACAGATGGACGGCGAGCTGACAGGCAGCGTGGTGCGCGGCCATCAGTTGGCGCCGGTGGCCATAGGCGGACAGATGCGCAACGGAGTGATGGAGCTGACGGTGGCGTCGGCAGACACGCTGGCGCGCTTCGGCCTCACGGCCACGGCCGACATCCTGGACAGCCTGCGCCGCTACGGCTGCGAGCTGGACCTGCAACACCTGGACGCCACGGCCTTCGGGCTGCTGCCGGAGCGGTTTGGCGAGGTGAGTACCCGGCTGAGCGCGAGCCTCGAGGGACGCAACCCCGACGACATGAGCGGCACGCTGAAGGCCGACGACATACGCGCCGGCGAGGCATTGCTCAAACAACTGTCGGTAGAGCTGGACGGCAACGGCAAACAAAAGTCGCTGAACATTGCGAGCGACGCGCTTGACGCCACTATCGGAGGGCACTTCGCCTATGCCGACCTGCCGCTGATGGTGCGCCACTTCTGCGCCGAGGTGCTGCCTGCCGACATAGCCGAGGCCACCCCCTTGGACAGCGCCGAGCTGGCGAAGGTGGCCGACAACACAGCCACGATAAACGCCGTGTGGAACGACCGCGGCGGCCTGATAAGCACCATCAGCGACCGGATAGCCATAGCTCCGGGCACGCGCATGAACGGCAGCTACAACAGCGCCGAACAGATGAAGCTGGTGCTGCGGAGCGATTCGGTGCGGATAGGCGGCATCACGCTGGCCGACATCGGACTGAGCACGCGGCCTTCGAGCGAGGGCTATGTGCTCGACGCCGAAAGCCAGGAGATCAACCTTGGCAGCACCGAGATGATGCGGCGCTTGGGCGTGGTGGTCAACAGCAACCCCACGCGAGCCTTGGTCGAGGTGGCCTGGGGCAACTACGGCGACCCGACGCGCGGCGACCTCATGCTGCGCCTGCAGGAAGGTCTGCTCAGCGTGATGAGGCCGGGATTCTACATCGGCGACGACCTTTGGACACTGACCGCCGACAGCGTGCTGGTGGACACCAGACAGGGCATCTCGGCCCGCGGCATAGGGCTGGAAAGCGAGCACCAGCGCATAGGGGCTCGGCTGAGCCTGCAGGGCAAAGACAACGACTGCGTGGAGCTGGACTTCAGCCACTTCGATGCCGGACGCCTGTGCGCCCTGCTGCTGCAAGGCTCGGCGCTGAGCGTGGACGGCTCCATCGACGGGCGCTTCTCGATGTACGGGCTGACAACAACGCCCTACTTCAACGCCAACCTCACGGTAGACAGCTGCGTGGTGAACCGCCAGCATCTGGGCGATGTGAGCGTGCGCAGCAACTGGAACGCCGAACTCAACACACTGAACCTTAACATATCGGGCAAGCAGATAGAGGCCCACGGCTGGATGGGGCTGGGGCGCAAAGACCCCGACCTGAACTTCGCCGTTGACTTCGACGGCTTCGAGCTGGCCCTGGCGGCGCCATTCATGAGCTCGTTCTCGAGCCGGTTCGAGGGGCAGCTGCACGGCGAATTCGACATTGCCGGCACCACAGCCGACCCCATCATACTGGGCGAAGCCATGGTCGAAAACGGAGCCCTGAAGGTGGACCTGACCGACGTGACCTACTACTTCAGCGACAAACTGCGGTTCGACAACAACGTGATCACCCTCGACCGCTTCAAGGTGCTGGACCCGAAAGGCAACATAGCCTATGTAGACGGCACGATAGGCTACCGCGGCGTCAGCAATCTGGAGCTCGACCTGCGGCTGTCGACCGACAACCTGCTGGTGCTCGACCAGCGGCGCGGCGAGCAGTTCTACGGCACCCTGCTGGCCTCGGCCACAGGCGACATCTCGGGCAGCATAGACGACCTGAGCGTCGACGTGCAGGCACGCACCAATCCGGGATGCACGCTGACGGTGCCCGTAAGCGACCAGCGGCAGATGAAGTCGCAGAACTACATCACCTTTGTGAGCGACAGCCCCGCGGCCACGGTGGGCAGCGTGAAAAAACGCAAACAACACGGACGCTACAACATAGAGCTCGACCTGGCCATCACACCCGATGTGCAGCTCAACCTGCCGATGGACTTCTCCGAGGTAGGCGTCACCGTGGGAGCCAACGGCAGCGGCGACCTGCACCTAAGCCTCGACGGCAACAACACGCCGCAGGTGCTCGGCAACTACGAGATTACCAACGGAACCATGAAACTCAGCCTGCTTTCGCTTGTGGAGAAAAACTTCACCATCGAGAGCGGAAGCAGCCTCAACTTCCAGGGGTCGCTACCCGATGCGCGGTTCGACCTGAAGGCTGTCTATTCGCAACGCGTGAACCTGAGCACCCTGACAGGCAGCCTGTCGACGGTAGACAACACCCAGAAATACATACAAGTGGAAGACGTCATATCCGTCAGCGGCACGATGCGCGAGCCCACCATCGGGTTCGACCTGCGCCTGCCCAACGCCGACCAGAGCGTGGAGGACGAGGTCTTTGCCTACATAGACCGCAACAGCGAGCGCGACATGCTGAACCAGACGCTGTCGCTGCTGGTGAGCGGCCAATTCTACAACGTCAACGGCAACAACAACACCGGCGCCGCCACCGGCGGAGGCATAGGCACGCTGGCATCGACCCTGGGCAACGCGCTGACCGACATGGTGGAATTTGTAGACATCAACGTAGACTACAAATCGGCCACCGACCTCACCAACGAGCAGATAGACGTGAACATCAGCCGCGACTGGGGGCGCTGGTACCTGGAGAGCACGCTGGGCTACGGCGGCGACAGCCGCGAGATAGAAGGCGCCAACGCCGGCGGCGCAGTGCTCGACGCACTGGTGGGCTACCGCATAAGTCCGCTCGTACACGTGTTCGCCTACAACCGCACCAACAACAACGACTACACCCGACTGGACCTCCCCTACAAGCAGGGTGTCGGGCTGAAGCTGACCAAAGACTTCGACCGCTGGAGCGAGCTGTTCGGCCACAAGAAAAAGAAAAAGCCCGAGAAAGAAAAGAAGAAATGAGAATACCGAAAACAATATACACCCCCAAAAGCAGCCTGATCTTCGTTGGCGGACTGACGCTGTTCGTTATGCTTTTTGCCATAACATACACGCCCAACTACGGCATCTCGGAAGAGGCCACCAGCCTGAGCGACATGTTGAGCAACAGCGAGCCCGTGGCAGAATGGTATCGCCACCAGGGGCTGTGCCTGCCCATCTGCTGCGCCATAGTGCTGGTGGTCACGGCGCTATCGCGCATGCTTATGATACTGCTGACCCGCACAGCGCGCCTGCGCGAAGGCGAATACCTGCTTTGGCAGGTGGGCGAGGTGATTGCCACAGGCCTCTTCTGCAACCTCTTTCTCTCGCTCTACCTGCACCTCAACTACTTCGAAAACATGCCACCCGTCATACTCATCTATATATCGGTGGCCATCTACCCCTACGCCTTCTACTGGCTGCTGTCTGAGCGCATGGACCGCGACCTGCGCATAGCCGAGGCCCAGCACACCATACTGCGTCTGCGCCAGCGCAACGACGAGGAAGAGAACGGCACGCTACGCTTCGTCGACGAGAAAGGCAACGTGAAACTAATCGTCAGCTCCGAGCGCGTAATCTGCATCGAGTCGGCCGGCAACTACGTCACCATACTCTACGAAAACGCCGGACGCCTGACGCGCTACAGCCTGCGCAACACATTGAAAGGCATCGAAGAGCTCTGCCAAAGCCACCGGCTGGTGCGCTGCCATCGCAGTTGGTTCATCAACCTTGACCGTGTACGCCTGCTGCGCAAAGCCCCCGACGGTGTATACGCCGAGATGGACGCCGAAGGGGTCAGCGACATTCCTGTGTCGAAAAGCTACTCGTCAGAAGTGATGCAACGCTTCGCCGAAAGAAAATAAAGCCATGATACACAAGCACACATACATCATATTAAGCCTGCTGCTGTGCTGCTGCACGCCCAAGGCGCAGGTCGACTACACCAACGACTCGCTGCGAGTGGTCCAGGCCGAATGGCGCACCGACTCGCTCGACGGCTTCACACTGAAACGCTACAACTTCGGCGAAGGGTCGCTCTTCTGCTCGGCACAACAGCTGTTCATGATAGAGATACCTGCCGATTCGCCACGCCGATTGGCCTTCGTCTGCGACAGCGTGCTCACACCCGTTTCAGGGCTCGCCGAGCGTGCAGATGCCTTTGCGGCCGTCAATGGCTCGTTCTTCGATATGGACAAGGGCAACCCCATCTGCTACCTGCGCATCGACGGCAAGGAGCTTGGCCAGAACACGCCGCAGAAGACCGACAGTGTGAACCGCAAATACTACCAGTACGCCACGCTGACCCTCGGGCCTACCCGCCTGTGGGTGCCCGACAGCAACCGCATGTGGGAGAATGTGCTCTCCAACGGCGACATCATGACCGCCGGGCCCATGCTGCTCCGCGAAGGGCAATATGTGCCGCAGCGCGACGACCGCACCTTCGTCACCCATCGCCACAACCGCACCGCCCTCGGCATACGCCCCGACCAGTCGGTGGTGCTCCTTGTGGCCGACGGACGCTTCAAGCACGTGGCCGAAGGCCTCTCGCTGCCCGAGCTGGCCCGCGTCATGCGCTGGCTGGGCTGCACCGAAGCCATCAACCTCGACGGCGGCGGCAGCACCACAATGTATATAAAAGGAAAAGAAAACGGAGGGATAGTGAACTACCCCTCCGACAACAACCGGCACGACCACGAAGGCCAGCGCCCGGTGTCAAACGCCATCATCGTGCGTTAGGACCGGGATTGGCGATCATACCCGGGTCAATGGTGCCGCGTTCCTCTTCCTCGATGCATCCGCGGCTGCTCGTGGTCTGCGAGCTGCAGGGGGTATCGGGATTGATATAGATTTCGCTTTCATAGACCTGCGCTCCGGTGCGTTCGTAGCAGAAGCAACGTTTCTGTCCGCACGACGAGAGCAACACCAAAACGGACACAGCGGCCATCGATAAAACTATCTTTTTCATAATCTGCGTATTCTTTTATTTGATTATTATTTCGTCTGCAAAGAGCCAAGCCTGCTCACCGGCGCTGATGTGCCATGCAGGCAGCGCGCCGTAGTTGCGGGCAGTGATTTTGATGTATTTGGCGTGGGCGTTGCCGCTGACCGCGAAGGTGTGCGAAACGCTCTCTTCCTGACGTGCATGGACGGCGGCAAACTGGGTGTTCTCCACCTCGCCATAGGGCATCCACTGCTGGCCGTCGGTGCTGTATTCTACAGCCACGCTGCGCGGGAAGAAGACCCACGAGCGCATATTCTCGAGGCAGTCGAGGGCCACACTGCGCACAGTCTGTGCTTTGTCGAGTTCGACCACAGCCACCATGTCTTCCTGCCAGCCCTGCCAGCCGCCGATGCGGTAGTTAGTGGTGCCGAAGATATTGTCCACCATGCCCTCGGGTCCGTTCTCAGTGTACTGCGGCGCGGGCTGGGTGAGGTAGGTTACGTGCTTGTCGGTCTGCACGCGCGAGTAGCGCATGTCGACATGCTGGCTGCGCAGCCGTCCCTCGCTCTCGGCGTAGGCCGACAGCCAATTGCCGACGGACACCGGGCCGCTGTATGGCTCGCGGAAGTATTTGTGGTCCAGGTCGGCATAGTATATCTTGGCATCGGGGAAATACGGCACCTCGAGCGACACGTCGTGGCGCTCGCCCGTGTAGCGCATCTGCCAGTCGCCAGCCACAGGCACCGGGGTGATGCGGAGGCTGTCGGGGCAGGTGGTTCCCTCAAGTCCCAACTGGCATTCAAGAATATAATTGTGGTTAGGCTCGGTAACAAGGGAGAACAGAGGGTCAGTCTGTACCCAAGCCCCGCTGCCAGGGCATATCTCGTAACATCCCAGTGCGGCCAGCACATACCAGGCGCTCATCTGGCCGCAGTCCTCGTTGCCGCAGAGGCCGTCGGGCTGCGAGGTGTACATCTCGTTCAGTATGCGATGCACATAGTGCTTGGTCTTCTCGGGCTGGCCAAGCATAGAATATAACCAGGCGGCATGGTGACTCGGCTCGTTGCCGTGGGCATACATGCCGATGAGGCCCGTGACGTCGGCCTGGTCGCGTCCGCTCATGGCGTTGCGGCCTTCAAAGAGGCTGTCGAGGAAGGCGAGGGCCTTGTCCTTGCCGCCAAGGTGCGCAACCCAGGCATCGATGTCGTGCGGCACATAGGTGCTGTACTGCCAGCTGTTGGCCTCGGTGTAGTGGTTGTTGACCTCGGTGGGATCGAAGGGCGTGACCCATCCGCCGTTGCGGCGGGCGTGGGCAAAGCCGTTGCTGTCGATGATGTTCTGCCAGCTCTGGCTGCGGATCCAGTAGGTGCGGGCCGTGGCGGTGTCGCCAGCATACCGGGCCATCTGGGCTATGCACCAGTCGTCGTAGGCATATTCGAGGGTCTTGCTGACGCTTTCGTTGTCGATCTCTGAACTGAGGTAGCCCTGAGCTCCATAGGCGCGGTGGGCCTCGGTGCGGTTGCTGGTGACCACCATGGCGTCGAGCATCTGCTTGGGCGTGTAGCCGGCAATGGTGCCATCCTCCTCGTGCAGGTAGTTATAGGCCTCGAGCATCATCGGCACGGCGTGGTAGCCTATCATGCAGTGGGTCTCATGTGCGGCCAGGGGCCACATAGGCAGCTCGCCCATCTGCTCGTATTGCTTCATGGCCGTGTAGACAAAGTCGACAGTGCGCTCGGGTTCAATCCACGTCAGCAGCGGATGCAGGGCGCGGTAGGTGTCCCAGAGCGAGAGCACTGTGTAGACCTCACGGCCTTCGTCGGCCACGTGTATCTGGTTGTCGAAACCGCGGTAGCGGCCGTCCTCGTCGGTCCAAAGGTAGGGGGCCGTCATGCAGTGGTAGAGGGCGGTGTAGAAGCAGCGGCGCTGTTCCTTCGTGCCGCCGTCGACCATCAGCTTGCCGAGGGCCTGCTCCCAGGTGCGGTCGGCGGCCTGGCGCGCGCTTTCGAGGTCGGCGCATTTGGCGGTGAGCAGGTTGCCGAGGGCACCGTTGATGTCGACGCCGCTGATGGCCACCTGCAGCTCGACCTGCTTGGTGGTGGGCAGGATGGCTATGGCCTGTGTCGAGTCGGCAGAGAACTTCACCTCGGCAAAAGGCATACTGCTGCGGATGGCGAAGAAGAGCTGCTGGCTGGGGTTCCACGACGAACTGTGGCGGTGGCCTACGATGAGGCCGTCGTCGGTGAGGCGCATGCCTCCGTCGAGCAGCACGTCGCGGTGGCGCAGGTCTATCACGATGGCGTTGCCCTGGTCCTGGGTGTAGGTGTAGCGGTGGTAGGCCACGCGGCGGTCGGCGCTCAGCTCCACTATGGTGCAGGGCAGACCGTTGTCGTCGAGCATCACCTTGTAGTAGCCCGCCTTGGCGGTCTCGTTTTTGTGCTGGAAGTGGTGCTTGTAGCCCTCGCGCATAGCGGGGCCAAACTGCAGCTTCTGGCATTCGGTCTGGCCTACAGGCATCAGGAGCACATCGCCGTAGTCCTCGCAGCCGGTGCCGCTGAGGTGGGTGTGGCTGAAGCCGAAGATGGTGTCGTCGCTGTAGTGGTAGCCGCTGCAGCCGTCCCACCCCTCGAGGCGTGTGTCGGGGCTGGGCTGTATCTGGCCGAAGGGCACTATGGCGCCGGGGAAGGTGTGGCCGTGGCCGTCGGTGCCCACCATGGGGTTGACGTATGAGGTGAGCGTGTCTTTGCCACACGAGGCCAAGAACAGCACAGCTGCGACAATCAGTATTGATTTTTTCATAGGTCGGGGTTATTGCTTCATTTTCAGCAGTGCGGCGGCGCCGAGTATGGCCACCTCGTTGGCACGCAGCTCGCTCATGCGGATGCTGCACGAGCCTTGGAAGATGTTGAGCAGATACTTGTCGAAGGCGGCGCGCAGCGGACGCAGCAGGGGCTCACCCACCTGTGCGGGGCCGCCCATGAGGAAGATGGCCTCGGGGGCCGAGAAGGTGACGGCGTTGGCCATGGCCAGGCCCAGTTGGTCGCCCACGGTCTCCCAGGTCTTCAGGGCCACGGGGTCGCCCTGGTGGGCCAGCTCGCCGATCATCTTGCTGGTGATGTCGGGCGAAGGCTCGCAGCCTTTCAGCTCGCAGTAGGTCTGCACTATGCCGCGGGCCGAGGTGTAGGTCTCGAGGCAGCCCTCGCGGCCGCAGCTGCACTTGCGCCCATGCTGGTAGAGGATGGCGTGGCCCAGCTCGCCGGCGGCGCCGGTAGAGCCGTGCACAAGCTTGCCATCGATAACGATGCCGCTGCCCACTCCGGTGCCGAGGGTGAACATGATGAAGTGCTTCATGCCCTTGGCTCCGCCATAGACATATTCGCCGTAGGCGGCGGCGTTGGCGTCGTTGCTCAGCACCACCGGCACATCGCGGTATTTGTGTATCTCTTTCTCGAAGTTGAGGTTGCCCTTGATGGTGAGGTTGGGCGCATTGTCCACACAGCCGGTGTAGAAATTGCCGTTGGGGGCGCCGATGCCGATGCCCTCGAGCTGCACAGCCATGCCGTCGATAGTCGACTGCTCGCGGAGCATATCCTCTATCTCGCGCATCATGTCGCGCACATAGGGTTCAAGCTCTGTATAAGCGTTGGTCGGTATGTTCCGACGCTGTATGATGTTACCGTTTTCGGTCACCAGGCCCATATCGGTGTTGGTGCCGCCCATGTCTACTCCGATTGAATATTTCATATCTGTATTTTTATATTTTTTTTCAAAATGCAAAAATACACACTTTTCGCGACATGGCAAAAAAAAGTTGCACGACATATCCCCAAAAGAACAACTCCGCGCAAAGGGAGCTCTCTTCGAGAGCCGTCGTTTGTGTCGTTATTGTCTCCCCACACTGCCGTGTGGGGTTACCGAAAGGTGGCTGCCTCCGGCAGCACTGCCTTTCCTCATTTCTTCCGACAAAAAAACGACAGCCCTTGAAAGAAGAGCTGTCGTTTCAGTCTGTGATTCTCAAACTTTAGAAGCGGTAGCGGATACCGAGGGCACCAGCATAGCCGAAGCCGGAGTGTGCACCCAGAATATCCCACTGCGGACGGAAATCCAGCGTGAACTGGAAGGGGATGGCCGAGGGGTTGAACTCAAGGCCGATCTGACCGGCGATGCCGAGACCAATACCATCGTTGGAGGAGCCAGTGTAGAGACCCAGGTTGGCGCCAACGCCGGCAAACCAGCCAAAGTCGCTGCCGAGATCCCAAGTCCACTGATAGATACCGGTCAGGTTGATGTAATTCCACTCACTGCCACCAGCCCAGCCGAGGTCGGTCTCAAGACGGTTGCCACCGAGGCCCCACATGGCGGAAAGTTCTGCACCGGCGCTGCTACCGAAGGCGCCGCGGACACCGAGGTCCTGAATCTGTGCGCTGGCCATGGTGCTCATAGCAAAAACGGCCACGATTGCGATAAGAAGTTTCTTCATTTTAGTACTGTTTTTTAATGTGTTATTTAAAAATTTAACTTAATTTTGTCTTAAATCTACAATGCAAAAATACAAAATTTTTCCAACCCGACAAAAAAAAAAATTTCTCACACAGACATTTTTTAACATTTGTCCCACCCTGCCGATATACATGCCTGAAATGCTGTTCGAGGAGCGCTCCTCTTCAGCCGTTGTACGATACATGTACGATATATGTACGATACTTGTACGATTGGCAATCGTACAAGTATCGTACATATATCGTACATGTATCGTACAA
>JAZNSV010000013.1:0-7692 GCA_045591485.1 Bacteroidales bacterium
CCGCTTGGCCTCCGACTTCCTGAAGGATGAAGGCCCCGGCATCCCGAACATTCAGCAGGCGATGCAGGAAGGCTTTTCCACCGCCCCCGACAATGTGCGCTCGCTCGGGTTCGGCGCCGGCATGGGCCTGCCGAACATGCAGAAGAATGTCGACAAGCTCAACGTCACCTCCGAGGTCGGCGTCGGCACCACGGTCGAGATGGAGGTGAATTTCCAGTAGTTGTGAGCTGTAAGCTGTAAGTTTTAAGTGGGGCGCAGGCTGCGTGGACACTTGAAGCTTAAAACTTAAAACTAAAAACTTAAATAGATGTTCTATCACGCTTTACAAGTCGAGGAATCGCGTTGCATCGGATGCTCGCGCTGCATGAAGATATGCCCCACGGAGGCCATACGCATCTTTGGGGGCAAAGCCTCCATCCAGGAGCATCGCTGCATCGACTGCGGCCGCTGCCATGAGGACTGCCCGGCCCAGGCCATACGCATCAAGGACGACGACTTCGAGGCAATACATAACTACAGCCATTCGGTGGCTTTGCTGCCTGCGGTGTTCATGGGCCAGTTTCCCGACGACATCAGCGTCTCGCGTGTCTATGCCTCGCTGCAGGAGCTGGGCTTCGCCCACGTGATGGAGGTCGAGAGCGCGGCCATGGTCTACAAAGAAGCCAAGGAACGCTACGCCCGCGAGCACCCCGACGTGAGGCCGCTCATCTCGTCGTTCTGCCCGGCCATCGTGCGACTCATACAGATAAAGTATCCCTCGCTGGCCGAGAACGTGATGCCCATCAAGGTGCCGCTCGACCTCAGCGCCATGTATGCTGTCCAGGAGCTCGTCAGCCGCGGCATACCGCGCGATGAGATAGGCCTCTTCTACATCACCCCCTGCGCCGCCAAGGTGTCGGCCGTCAAGGCCCCCGTGGGCGAGGAGAAGAGCCTCATCGACGGCGTCATCAATATGAACCTGCTCTACAACCGTGTCTACAAGCACATCAAAGACATGGGCAAAAACCACCAGTACAAGCCTTTGAGCCGCCAGCGCCTCAGCGCCGACGCCATCCTCAGCACCCTCACCAACGGCGAGCGCCGCATCTGCACCGCCAAGCGCAGCTACGCTATCGACGGCATCGAGAACGTCATGGACTTCCTCGACAGGCTGGAGAACGACGAGGTCGAGGGCGTAGAGTTCCTCGAGCTACGCGCCTGCGACCAGTCGTGCGCCGGCGCACTGCTGCGCGTTGACAACCGCTTCCTCTGCGGCGAGCGCATGTATGCCCGTGCCCGCAAGGCCGCCGAACGCGAGCGCAACGGCGAGATGCCGCGCGACCGCGAGATGGAGAAGTACCAGGATTACCTGATCGAAAACTCTACCGTCGACGAGGTGCAGCCACGCTCCATGCTTGTCCTCGACCCCGACATTAGCAAAGCCCTGGAGAAGATGGAAAAGATAGAAAAGATGAAGGTGCACCTGCCCCAGATAGACTGCGGCGTGTGCGGCGCACCCACTTGCGAGGCCTTCGCCACCGACGTGGTCTGCGGCCAGGCCGACCTGCATCAGTGCGTCTTCTACCGTCTCCACCTCGAGCAGGCCGGCAAGATGACCCTCAACGAAGGCCGCTCCAACATGTACGCCGTCTGGGGCGACGACCGCATCAGCGGCGAGATAGAGGTGTGAGCCTGAGCGCTTCATTGTGAAAAAAAGAGGCTGGCGCGCCAATCGGCGCGCCAGCCTCTTTGTGTCGGGCCCGCTGCCTACAATTCGCTGAGGGGGTCGTATGTGCCGTGGATTTTATAGTGGGTCATCTGCTCTTCGGCGGGCTCGACGGCAATGCCCTGGCGTTCGAGAATTGTCTTCACATCCTCGATGGTCAGTGTGTTCACGTTTGAGTAGTCGATGCCGCTTATGTGGAATGCTTCGTCGTTGTTGCCGTCGCTGCTCATTATGTTGAAATCACCGTATACAAGGTATCGCAGGTCGAGGTATGTAAAGCCCGTGGAGTCGTTGGCGGCAAGCAGCGCCGTATCGGCGATGTGCATGCGGTAGGCATCTTCAAAGGCGGTGTCTATTTGTATCCATTCTCTTTCTACCAATTCTTTTATCAGCGCGTCGTAGGCAAAAGGTTCCCGCTTGAATACCAGGTCGAAAGCGAATTGTGGATAGTGGTCGACAGGGGTCGACTTGATGATATCCATCCATTGGCCGTCTTCCATGCAATATATCATGGCTTGATTGGCAAAATGCGACATGGAGCCAAAGATGTAGTTGGTGTCGGCGCCTTTGTAGAAACGGTTGTTGTCCTCAACCATGTCGTCCTCCACCAGCACGCACCTCATGTCGAGGCGGAAGTCGTCGGTCTCGATAGATGTCACGCTGCCGTCTGTATATTCAAAGGCAATGCCCATCAAGGCGGCCATTATACTGTTGTTCAAGATATGGAATCCCATTGACCACAAGATGTTGTGGTTGATGACCAGGTATGATGCCACCAGGCCCATGCCCACCTTGTGCAGTATGGCCACTACGAACGAGATGACACCCTCGCTTGCGTCGTAGTTGGAGATGTGCGCCAGGGCGAATATGAGTGTGGACAGCATCATCAGTGCAAACAGGCGCTTGGTGCGGTCGTTGCGCAGCCCTGCCATGACGACGATGCCGGCCGCCAGCGTGAGCAGTCCGATCCACGGTGCAATGAGCAGTCCCCAGAGCGACATCAGCACTACCGAGGTGTAGCCCGTCCACTGCTTGCCGTCGCCCCACAGGCGGAAGCAGAACTCTTCGAAAACAGGCCCTATAACGCCTATATAAATGATTATGGGCCAGATGCCGAAATGGTAGATGAGCCGGTATATTACATCGTACATCGGACCTGTAATGTCAGCCGAGCCGGTGCTTTCGCCCATCGTCGACAGCGCTTCGGTTATCATTATGGCCAAACAGACCACTACGATGCCCAGCCCCCACCAGAGAGCCCAGCGGAAGAGGCGTGGTTTCTTTTCTTTCTTGTTCATGGTGTTTATTGTGTTTTAGGTTGTTGTTGTGTTGCTGACGGTTGGCTCGGATGGCGGCACGCAGACGAACTCGCCGTGCCGCCGCACGTGTTCTATCAGCTCGCGGTAGAAGCGGTGGTGGCTGAGAGTCTCGGCGTTGCCCACTATTATCAGTTTCATGCGGGCGCGGGTCATGGCCACGTTCATGCGGCGCAGGTCGCGCAGGAAGCCGATGCTGCCCTCGGCGTTGCTGCGCACGAGTGAGATGACTATCACGTCGCGTTCCTGGCCTTGGAAGCCGTCGACGGTGCCCACGGTGATGTGGCGCCTGAGTTTGCGGATGTAGTGCTGCATCTTCAGCAGGCGGCGTATGAGGCGTGCCTGTCCGCGATAGGGTGTGATGATGCCGAAATCGACGCGCTCGCTTTCCACGCGTCCGGGCGACACCATATCTATATAGTCGCGCAGGGTGTGTATCACCAGGCGAGCCTCCTGGCTGTTGGTGAGCGAGCCAGTGCGGGTGCGTGCCTCTGTGGTTCCGGCTGCTCCGGCTGTTCCGGCTGCTCCGGCTGTTCCGGCTGTTCCGGCTGTTCCGGATGCTCCGGAATCTCCGGAATCTCCGGAATTTCCGGTACTGCCGGAAGTATCTATCCAGGTCAGCGGTGTGTCCAGCGGGCTCACGAGGCGCTGGGCGGCTTCGGGAGCGGCTTTCAGCTGGTTGTGGTAGAACCATCGAGAGCTGAAGGCCATGATGGCCTCGTTCATGCGATACTGCGTGGTGAGCAGGCTTACGCATTCCGGAAGCAGGTCTACGGCCTTTTGCATCAGCGTGTCGGCCAGGCCGCCACGGGCGGCGTCGAGGCTTTTCACGGTGGGCGGCAGCTGCTGGTGGTCGCCGCCCATCACCACGCGGTCGGCGCGCAAGATGGCGGCCCAGCAGGCGGGCTCCAAAGCCTGTGCGGCCTCGTCGATGAAGAGTGTGCTGAAGCGGCGGCGGTCCATGATGCGGTAGGCGCTGCCCACCAGGGTGCAGCTCACCACCCGCGCTTCGTTGAAGATGTCGTTGTTTATCTTCAGTTCCAGTTCGTTCTGCCGCTCGCGCAGTTTGCGGCTCTTTTCGGGGCCGATGCCGCCTTCGCGCAGGGTGCGGCGTATGTTCCACAGCTCGTGGTAGTCGGGATGGGCTGCATAGCGGCGCTCGTAGCTGCATTCGAGGGTCTCGTCGCTCATGCGCAGCGGGTTGCCCACACGCAGCACGCCCACGCCGCGGCGCATGAGCTGGGTGCTTATCCAGTCTACTGCCGCGTTCGACGGGGCGCAGACGAGCACCTGCGTCTCGCGCTGCAGGGTCTCTATGATGGCCTCGACGAGGGTGGTGGTCTTGCCGGTGCCCGGCGGGCCGTGTATGATGCTGACTTCCTGTGCTTCTACCACCTTTTGTATGGCGTCTTCCTGGCTGCGGTTGAGCCATGGGAACGAGAGCCGCGGCAGCGAACGGAACGTCGGTTTGGCATTGCCGAGCAGCACGTCGCGCAGGCGCACGAATCGCTCGTCTTCCTTGTGAGCGGCGTCGGTCAGGGCATCGCTCATCACACGGAAGCTGGTGTTGTCTACCCCCAGCTGCACACCCATCAGGTTGCGGTCGGCCAGCGAGCGGATGCTTTGCAGGGCTGTCTTCGAGGGCACGCTGACGGTCATGGCGCCGTCGCGCACGTGCTCTATATAGCATTGGTGCGGCACCTCTTTGGCCCCGTCGTTGGCCATGTAGAAGAGCGTTGCCGGGCGGCCTGGTTCGAAGTCGAGCTCCACCTCGTCGTCGCCTACCTCGTAGCGCAATTCCAAGGTCAGCTGCCCCATGGCGTTGTAGTCTGACGCGCCGAGGCTTACCGGGTAGCGGCACGCTGGTTCGCGTATGCCGTCGGCGGCGCCGAGGCCACGATGCTCAAGGCTGCGCCGGTACGACTCCTGCTCCTCGCGCTGCTCCATGGCCACCAGTTCGCGCAGGCGGCTGAAGTATGTGGCGGTGTTGGCGCTCACTTCTTGCTCTTTTTCTGCTCTTTGGCGGGCTGTTCGCGGTCGCTGACCACCTTGGTGGTGTAGCCTATTTTCTTCATGCCTTCCTGCAGGCCTTTGACGTCGGTCTTCTTGGGGTCGTAGGTGATGGTCACCTCCTGGCGTTCGATGCTGGTTTCCACCTTCTTGACGCCGTCTTCGAAGCGCATGTTTTTCTTGATTTTGTTTTCGCAGTTCTGGCAGTGCATCTGCGGGGTGGGGGTGAGCACGAGAACGCGCAGCGAGCCGCCGAGCAGCAGTGCCAGCATGGTGATAAGGAGTGTGTGTTTCATATAATTATGTTTTCTTTGTTTAAAGGGTCATTCTTATTCCGGCGTAGCCCATGATGCCGTTGACGGGACCCCATATCATGGTGGGCTCGAAGGTGGCGCTCCAGGGGCTGGCGGCATCGATTACGGGCATGGGCTGGCGGTAGTTGGTCAGGTTTTCGCCGCCGATGTAGAGCGAGAAGTGGCGGAATTCGCGCGTGAGCTGTATGTTGAGCTGCGGGTAGGCCGGAAACTCTTCGTCCCACGACGGGGTGCCGTCGGCCAGCGTGTAGGGTTTGGGCATGCGTCCGCCGCCGTTGAGGGCCAGTGTGACGTCGACCTGCCAGATGCCCATCATGGGCTTCCAGCCGACGGTGAGCAGTGCCTTGTAGCGGCTCTGCAGCGGCTTTTCAAGCAGTTGGCCGCCGTAGGTGCACATCACGCGGTTCAGGCGCATAGCGGCCATCAGGCTCCATTCGTCGGTGGGCTCGTAGGTGGCGTCGACCTGCGCGGTGTGCGAGTAGGACTGCCCCTGCAGGTCGTAGAGCAGTATGGCCGTGGGGTCGCTGTCGTAGTCTACCACCAGCTGGCGCTGGAAGTCGGTGTAGTAGTACTCGGCGTTGAGGGTCCCCGTGTGGTCGCCGACGGGTATGTAGAAGGCGGCGCTGAGGCCTGCATTGACGGCGCTTTCGAGCGTAGGCTGGAAAGTCATGGTTTCGGCCACGGTCATCGGCGCTATCGACACCACGCCCGGAGCCATGTCAATGGTGCGGCCCGACGAGAGGATGAAGTGGTTCTCGGCCAGCGGGCGCACGCTGCGGTGGCCCATGCCGGCCGAGCCGCGCAGGGTCAGCCAGTCGGCAGGCACCCACTTGAGGTGCATCCTCGGGGTGAAGTAGCCGCCGTTGAGGTTGCTGCGGTCGAAGCGCAGACCCGCCATGGCGGTGAAGCGGTAGCTGGGGGTGAAGGTGTATTGCGCGTAGGCGCCGGGCACGTATTCGCGCCATTGGCGCATACCTTCGCTGCCTTGCAGGCCGAGGGTCTCATCGGTGCTTTCTGCGTTGAAACTCAGTCCGGTTGAGATTGTGTGGTCGTCGTTGAAGTCGTGCTCCAGCATCAGCAGGCTGCTCATGCCCCACTGCCGTTCGCCGAGGGCGCGGCGCGCGGCGTTGCCAAAGATGCCGTCGAGGTCGAAGCGGTAGGCGGTGGCCGTCAGGGCCAGGTTGGTGTTGTGCTCGCGGTTGAGCAGGTAGGCATGCTTCATGTAGGCCTCCATGCGGCGGCTGTCGATGTCGACGGCGAAGCGGCCGGGCTCGGTGGAAGTGTTCGGGTAGTGGCCATCGACCTGTCCGCCGTGCCGGTGGTCTTGCAGGTAGCCCACTCCGGCGTGCATGATGTAGCGACCGCTGACGTATTTCCACCGGTTCTGCAGGTTGTAGTGGTCCACCGACGGCATGTCTATCCATCCGTCGCCGTTCTCGTCGTGGTGCATGAAGTCGTGCTCGTAGTGGCCCAGCAGTTCGGTGCTCAACTTTTTGTTTATGTGTATGTTGGTCTTGGCGTTGCCCTCTATCTTCAGGTGGCTGTCGCCGTAGAGGTTGAGGTCTACCGACGGCTCGTCGTCGGGCTTGAGGTATTCGACGTTGATTTGTCCGGTGATGCTCTGCGAGCCGTTTTTGACGCTCGAAGCGCCTTTGCTCACGCTGATGCTCTTCATCCAGGCGCCGGGCACGAAGCCCAGCAGGTAGGGCTGCGAGGCGCCGCCGCTCATGGGCAGGCTCTCGCAGAGCATCTGCACGTAGGTGCCGCTGAGGCCGAGCAGCTTGATTTGGCGTGCGCCGGTGGCGGCGTCGCTGTAGTTGACGTCGACGGCGGGGTTGGCCACGAAGCTCTCGCCGAGGTTGCAGCAGGCGGCGCGGAAGAGCTCGTCCTGGCCTATCTGCTGTCCGTTCTCGGCTCCGCCCAGGCGGCTGACGCCCTCGGTGCGCCGTCCGCTGACGCTCACTTCGTCCAGTGAGGCACGTCGCGCCGTATCGGCCTCCTGCGCCCAGGCTCCGGCATTGGCCAACAGCAGGCTTATGGTTATGATTGCTTTGATTTTCATTTTCTTATGTGTGTTGTTCGCTCGAAAGCGACTGCAAAGATACAAAAAAAATGTAAAATGAATATCGAAAAATAAAACAACACCTTGTCGGTATGTGGAGGAAGGCTGCTGATTTGTGTTTGTTCAGTGCTCATTGTCGGCCTTCTGCCATATCCGGTAGTGCATATCAACGATACATCAACGATATATCAACGATATTTCAACGATTACGATCGTTGAAATATCGTTGATATATCGTTGATGTATCGTTGATATGCACTACCGGATGGGTGTCGGGAGTGGGGG
>JAZNSV010000014.1:0-2591 GCA_045591485.1 Bacteroidales bacterium
GACCGCTTGGCCCCCGACTTCAGTGGCCGTGGGCGCCGTGGCGCTGCTGACACAGCTGCCGCAGCCCGACGGACTCTATGTCTCCGACCTCGGCCACCGCTCTGTGGCCCTGCTGAATGTGGACGATATATTGAATTCAAAACTATGAAACGCAGCACGCTCATCATCCTCGTTCTTTCCCTGCTGCTGGTGGGCAGCGTGGCGGCGTGGCGCTTTGTGCCGCGCCAGGTCGACGGCGACGAGCTCTTCCACCGCTACGTGGGTCTCGAGGATGTGTGCGTCACCTACATCCGCGACAAGAAGGTGGGCGACAGCATCCGCGTGCCCGTTGTGCTGCTCGAGGCCGAGAGCGAACGCGGATGGGAGGTGCTCGACAGCCTCTTCGGCTACACGGCCGAGCGCGAGAAGGAGTTGGCCGAAATCATGGCACCCCCCAACATTCCCGACTGGGTGATAGAGCATTATCAGGATGAGAAACCTTCTGTAAGTATGTGGGTTGCCCACCGTGAAAGTCCTGAACATGCAATCGAAGCGGGTACTGGTAGGGCGGACGATGTGACTGTGTTTATCCAACCCTACCGCCGGCGCATCACCATCGTGGCACCGCCGAATGTGCATGACGGCGATGTCGCTATTCTCGATGCCATAAAGGAAACCGACCGAGATACAAAGGAGATGCGGGGGGCGCCCCTCGATGAGGTTATGGACGACCTGGAAACCATCGACAGTACGAGGCAATAATTTCTTAAACTATACAATACATGAAACACTCAACAACACTATTGGCGCTTGTCCTGCTGCCGCTGGCGGCAGGGGCGCAGGAGGCGGTGGCCGCTGGCGGCGGCACCGCCGAGGGCGGAGGCTATGCGCTGACCTACAGCGTGGGGCAGACGGCAGTGGCCACCGCCGCCGACGGGCAGCTGCGCGAAGGCGTGGTGCAACCCATTACGGTCGAGGAGGTTGGCGTGCCCGGGGGCGCGGAACTCTCGTCGGCGGTGACCGTCTTTCCCAATCCCACCATGGACGGTTTGACAGTCCGCCAGGCGGGGCCTGATGCCGACGGGGCACCGGCGCTCCATGTGAAGGTCTATTCGCAGTCGGGTCAGCTGCTCGGCACCGTGCAGGGCAGCGACAAGGGGGACGTGCACATCGACCTCGGCGTCTATGCAGCAGGCGTGTATATGCTGCAAGTCAATGAAAGAACCTTTAAAATCACCAAACAATGAAGAAAATAGCATTAATCGCTGCCGCGATAACTTTCCTCTTTCAGCTTTCCACTTTCCACTCTGCGTGTGCCCAGGCTCCGCAGGGCTTCACCTATCAGGCCGCTGTGCGCGACGCGCAGGGCCATGCCGTGGCTGGCCGTCAGGTGACGGTGCGCATAGCGTTGGTGCAGGGCACGGCCCTCGGCACCGAGAGCTACGTCGAGCTGCACCAGCCCACCACCGACGCCGCAGGCCTCTTCACCATCACCGTCGGCCAGGGCAACGCATTGATCAACTGCACGATGGAGGCTTGCGTCGACTGGGCCGCCGGCCCCTGGTTCCTCCGTTCGCAGGTGGACCCCGACGGCGGCGAGAACTTCATCCTCAGCACCACGCAGCAGCTGATGTCGGTGCCCTACGCCCTCTATGCCGCCAATGTGCAGCACGACAGCGTGGTGGTGCATATCGTTGACAGTGTCATTGTGCATGTGCGCGACAGCGTGATATACGACACCGTGGACACCTATTCCTACGACAGCCATCCGGCCGACGTCGTAGGTTCCCTGCCGGGAGTATTCAGCATTTCTCCCGCCAACCGTATATGTTTCTCGAAAGGCAACCTGCAGTACAGGGCCAGTACCGATACGTGGCGTTTTGCCGAGCACCAGTGGGACATGGTGGGCACCGCGAATGCGAATATCTCTGCTGACGATACGCTGTGGATTGACCTTTTCGGGTTCGGCACCAGTGGCTACAACCAGAAGTACCCTTATATGAGCAGTACCAGCCAGTCGGTCTATCCTACTACCGCTATCAACACCACCAACTACGACTGGGGTGTGAACAACGCCATCAGCAACGGAGGAGACAGCGCAGGATTGTGGCGCACATTGACGGGCAACGAATGGTACTATATCTTGGTTGAGCGTCCTAACGCTTCGTCGCTCCGAGCCCATGCCACAGTGGCAGGCATTCCCGGCATCATACTCCTGCCCGACAACTGGACTCCCATACCGGGTATCGGCATTGACTATACGCTGACTGCTTTCTCTGCCAATGTCTACACCGTGGCGCAATGGAACACCCTGCAAGACAGTGGAGCGGTGTTTCTGCCGGCAGCCGGAAGACGGGAGGGCGTCAATGTGACAGAAGTCGGAAGCAAGTGCCGCTATTGGAGTTCCTACTATGGCTACTCCAGCGGAGCATACCATTTCTATTGTGAATCGACCGCGTCCTCTTCTTCGACGGGATTCTATTTTGGATACGAGTGGAACTATTACGGTTGCTCTGTCCGTCTGGCCCGCGACTTGACGGTGTTGCCGTAAGGCCGAAAATGAATGGTTTTAGTGTTTGAAGTGGCCCGTGGCGGCGAGCTTTGCTCGCCGC
>JAZNSV010000015.1:0-7403 GCA_045591485.1 Bacteroidales bacterium
ATAAAATAAATTTATGACAATAATTAAAAAATCGTATATTTGCACTCGGATTGGCAGGCCATATAAAGCCGCAAGTTATTGATAAACATGCAGATCGAAAACAGAGACACCGTAGAATTCGACGGCGGATGGAACATCGCCGACGTTGTGCGCACGCTCGGCAGCGCCCGGAGGGTGGTGCTGGTGGCCCACACCAACGCCGACGGCGACGCCGTGGGCTCGGTCACCGGCATGGCCGCACTGCTGCGCCAGGCCACCGGCGCACAGACCGTCATGATGCTGCCCGACGGATGTCCCGACGACCTGCTCTGGCTGCCGTCGGCCGACACAGTCCTCTGCGGCCGCTCGCAGGCCGACCTCTGCCAAAAGGCCGTCGACAGGGCCGACCTCATAGTCTGCCTCGACGTCAGCACCATCGACCGAACCGGATGCCTCGCGCAGATGCTGCGCCAGGCCAAAGCCCCACGCATGCTGGTCGACCACCACATAGACCCCGAGCGCGAAGCCTTCGCCCTGGCGGTCAGCGAACCCGATGTATCGAGCACCTGCGAGCTGGTCTACTGGCTGATGCACACCTGCTTCGGCGACAGCTGCTTCACCTCCGACGCCGCCACAAGCCTCTACACCGGCATCTGCACCGACACCGGCACCTTCAGCTACAGCAACGACCGCCCCAGCGTCTACCACGCCGCAGCGACCCTGCTGCGCTTCGGCATCGACCCGATGGACATCAACCGCCGCATCAAGAATGTCTTCAGCGTGGCGCGCCTGCAGTTCTTCGGCTTCGCCGTGGCCCACAGGCTCGAAGTGTTCGAGGAGCAGGGCGTGGCTCTGATGACTCTCGGCGCCAAGGATATGGCTGAGCACGGCGTCTGCAGCCACGAACTGACGGGCCTCATCAACGAGGTGATGCGCCTCAAGGATGTCGACTGCGGCATTCTGGTGCGCGAAGAAGAGGGGCAGGTGCGCCTCTCGCTGCGCTCCAAGACACGCTACGACGTCAACCGCATGGCCCGCGAACTGTTCGACGGCGGCGGCCACGAACGCGCCGCCGGCGCCACAAGCCACCTCTCGCTGGCCGACACCGTGGCACGCGTGCGCAAACACCTGGGCCTCTGCCTGCTGGCACTTGTAGCCGTGCTGGCCACCGGCTGCCGCGAGGTGCCAGTGGTTGAGCAGCCGACCGACAACAGCGCCCAGATGCGCGAGATAGTGATCAACGCCAACCGCCATGTGGCCCACAGCGAGGAGCAGCAGATTGCCTCCTACCTCGAGCGACGCTCGTGGCAGGCAGCCCACCTGCAGGGCGGCGTGCGCGTGGTAGAGACCGACCGCGGCACCGGACGCCCCATTGCCAACGACGACACCCTCGACATCACCTATAGGCTCGAGACCCTCGGCGGCGACGTCATCTACGACAGCGTCAGCGAATCGGTTGTGGCTGGGCGCCTCAAGCCCACCGCAGGCCTCGACGCCGCGCTCCTCACACTGCACCACCGCTCACAGGCATGGGTCGTCATGCCATCCGAACAAGGCTACGGCGTGGCCGGCGACGGCGACCGCATCGGCACCCGCACCGTACTGGTATACAGATTGAACATTGAGAATTGAGTATTGAGAATTGAGAATTGTGAATTGAAAATAAACAACGAGACTGTAGAGACGCGGCGTGACGCGTCTGCATTCATCAAAAAAGAGAACAAAGAGAAGACCGTAGAGACGCGGCGTGACGCGTCTGCATTCCTCCCCTCCCCCGCAAAGAGAAACAGAGATAATCAATACAAACAATAAAAACAACAAACAAAAAATGAAGACAAAGATGAGAATGGCCGGCATCATGCTGGCCGCAGCACTGCTGGCAGCCTGTGGCTCCGGCGACGGATTCAAGACCACCGACGGCGGCGTGCTCTACAAATTCGAAAAACAGAACAAGAACGCACAGCAGGTGCAGGAGGGCGACGTCCTCGTGGGCGAGATGACTGTCCGCTTCGACACCGTGCAGACCTTCTCCAACGTGGGCCACGCCGACCGCATTCTGCAGGCCGACCCCAACTTCTTCCTCTACGAAGGCCTGACCATGATGCACGTGGGCGACAAAGCCACCCTCGCCGTCGAGGCCGACTCGCTGGCCAAGTATCTCCAGCCCAACCAGCTGCCCCCCTTCTACAAGCCCGGCGCCGGCATGAAGATCTACTATGAGATCTCGCTGCAGGACATCGTCACCAAAGACGAGCTGGCCGAAGAGCAGGCCAACTTCTTCGCCGAGATGCAGCAGCGCAAGGACAACGAGCCCGACGACATCGCCAAATATATCAGCGACAACAACATCAAGGCCAAGCCCACCGCCGACGGACTCTACGTCATCGTCAAGAAGAAAGGCAACGGTCCGAAGGTGGCCGCCGGCCGCCAGGTGGCTATCAACTACACCGGCTGCCTGCTCGACGGCACGATGTTCGACTCCAGCGTCGAGAGCGACGCCAAGCGCGGCGGCCTCGACCAGCCCGGCCGCACCTATGAACCCCTCACCTACACCGTCGGCCAGATGAGCCTCATCCGCGGTTGGGAGCAGGGCATCATGGGCCAGCCCGAAGGTTCGCAGCTGCAGCTTGTCATCCCCTCGGCTCTCGGCTACGGCTCGCAGGGCGCCGGTCAGCGCATCCCCCCCTACTCGCCCCTGGTGTTCGACATCGAGATTGTGTCGGTGAAATAAGAGAAGTTTAACGGGAAGGAGCTAAGAAGTTAAAGATGATAAAGAAGTTAAGAAGTTAAAGAAGTTAAGAAGTTAAGAAGTTAAGACAATAGTGCTTGTCGCAATATATTGTTGGTAACATTTGCCTAAACATCTTCAACTTCTTAACTCCTAAAAAAAAAACATTCGTCTTAACTTCTTCAACTTCTTAACTCCTAAAAAATGAAAAATATCGTCATTTTCGGAGCCCCCGGTGCCGGCAAAGGCACCCAGAGCGACTTCATCGTGGAGCACTACGGCCTGACGCACGTCTCGACCGGCGACCTGCTCCGCAAGGAGATTGCCGAGCAGACCGAACTCGGCAAACGTATCAAGAGCATCATGGATGCCGGCCAGCTGGTGAGCGACGACATCGTGGTGGAGATGATGGACAAGGCCATCGCCGCCGACACGAAGGGCATGCTCTTCGACGGCTTCCCCCGCACCGTGGCCCAGGCCGAGACCCTCGACCGTCTGCTGGCCAAGTACGGCCGCAGCCTCACCTGCATGGTGCAGCTCGAGGTGCCCAAGGACGAGTTGATGCGCCGCCTGCTGGAGCGCGCCAAGATCCAGGGCCGTGCCGACGACAACGAGGCCACCATCAACAACCGCCTGCAGGAGTACAACAACAAGACCCTGCCCGTGGCCCAATACTACGCCGCCCAGGGCAAGCAGAAGGTCATCGACGGCCTCGGCACGGTGGAAGACATCGCCGCCCGCATCCGCCAAGCCATCGGCTGATCGCCACCGCCCTTTTTTTTGAAAAAAGCATCCAAGCCTCCGCCGTACCGATTACGGCGGAGGCTCTTTGTTGTTATACACAATAAAACAGAAAATAATACGTTATACGGGTAAATAATTTGGATTATGGCAACAATGACAATAACCTTTGACGGGCGCAATCGTTCCGCACGTGCAGTAGCCGAGATGCTTCGCTCGCTCGATTTTCTGCACATCTCCGAGCCGAAAAGCAAGCCGAAGAATTCAATCGAACGCTCATTGGCCGAGTTCGAGCGCGGAGAGACCACCGTGTGTGACACTTTCGACGACTACCTCAAGAGTATCGAGTCATGAAGTATCGCATTGAATACTCCACTACTTTCAAGCGGTCATACAAGCTGGCGAAGAAACGTGGATTGCCGATGAACGAGCTGAATGACGTGGTTCGCACATTGGCCGAGGGCCACAAGCTGGCAGACAAATTCCGTGACCATCAACTCACCGGGCGGTACAAAGAATGCCGCGAGTGCCACATAAGGCCAGACTGGCTTCGTATCTACCGCATTCAGGAAAGACTCGAAATCCTTAACCTTGTCGACACCGGTACCCACGCCGATCTGTTCGGCATGTGAGGCTATGAACATTATTAGAAACGACAAATGACAACACTATCCAACGAACAACATAACGCGCAGATGGCGGACATGGCCTCGTTCGACGAGCAGATGCCCTCGGTGGGTATTTTCTGGTACGACCCCTCAGATCATACCCTCTTCGGGGTGCGCAAGAAGGAACTGACCCCACGCGAGGTGGAGGAGGCCGCCGAAAAGGGCAAACCCTTCATCAACTACCCACACCTCCACCGCCAAGTGTGGGCAAAGGAATATTTTCGCGCTCAAGCCAAACATTCAGAAACCAAATTCAAGGGCGACTACACGCAGATTCCCCGTGGGCGAGTGGCATGGACCATCGACAAGTTCATCGTTCTCGTGGGCCACTGGGCCGAACCCATTCAGGACGAGCTCACCGAACTGATTGAAAAAGAGTTCGCCCTACCCTATTTCGAATTCGTCTACGACGAACATTGGGATCTCGGCCACGGCTGGTCCGGCGATATGCCGGGCTCGAGATAAAACTCAAACTATGGAGGAACCGTTATGACAATGAATGTAAGCAAGGTTTGGGTCGACAACGAATATGTACACATCCTGACCGACGGCGGGCAGGAACTGCGCGAGCGCATCGCCGACTATCCGCGGCTACGGCAGGCCTCAGCTGAGGCGTTGCAGGACTACGAGACCGACCGCTACGGCATCAGCTGGCGCACCCTGGACGAGGATCTCTGCTTCGAGTACTTCGTGCCGCTGAACTAATAATTGCAACAATAGCATTTAATCCAAATTGCATTTTGTCCCGCCTGCTTTGCAGGCCTTGTGGTTTGCCTGCGAACACCGCTTAGATCAACTGGATGATGTGAGTCAACACCAATGAATTAAAATATTTTGTGAAAAATCCGGTAATCCTTCGTACTTTTGCAAATCGAAAACAATAACAAAATGGAAACACAAGTAGCATACACAACGCCGATGAAACCTAATGTTTCGCACACTCGCAAAGAGGTGCGGAAAGCGAAACCCATTCCTGAACTGTGGTCGGCGACTTTATGGAGCCAAGGCTATATGTCGCTGGACGAATTCGGAAGCATTTTCCACCGCAAACTGGATGAGGCTTATGCAAAGCTACACGTTTAATCCATATAAACATCAAAGATAAGGAGCTAAAGCAATGCAAACCGCAACAATCAACAATGTGAACAATCCTTCCACGCAGGGCGTTTACCTTAATGTGCCGATGTCCGACTGGTCGCTGCTGAAAGAACTTATCCGCAAATTCGGATGGCAGAGCGAGACACGCGAGCAACTGCTCGACCGTTTCATTGCCAGCCGTCCGCAACAGACCCCGCTTACCGAGCAGGAGATAATGGATGAAGTGAGTGCAGTTAGATACGGAATGTGATTAAAGAAAACACGCAGTTGATAAAGTTATCGGACTTCCGTAGGCTGACGGACAAAACAGGAAAAAACGGATGAAGGTTTATCTCCATAACTCGCTGATTTTTACCTACCCCCATGAATTGCACAGGTAATCGTCGGGAGGATGTCCTCTTTGTTTTTAATTCATTTAATTCATTTGCCTGCACCTGCCGCAATGCTGCGGCGGGGTGGGATGGTTTTGTAAACTCAGAATTTCAATCAATATGAAGAAATTATTTTTACTCGGCGCGATGGTGTGCGCCCTCGGAATGATGACCGCCTGCACAGAAAAAGACAATGGTGGCAGTAATGAACCAACCCCCATTCCAACCGACACGGTAAAATGGGTTGACCTTGGATTGCCAAGCGGTTTGCTGTGGGCGGAGTGCAACCTTGGCGCCAGCAGCCCCGAAGAGTACGGCAACTACTACGCTTGGGGTGAGACGCAGCCCAAGGACCTTTACTTTTGGAACACCTATCGCTACTGTACGTTAGATAATGCGGGTGTGTTCCAGACACTGACCAAATACAACACATTGGAGTCCTATGGTACGGTAGACAGCCTGACCACCTTGCAGGCCATTGACGATGCCGCCACTGCCGCACTTGGCAACAGTGCCCGTACCCCAACAATGGCAGAATGGGAGGAATTGATTGCCAACACCACTGCTGAGTGGACTACACAAAACAATGTGAATGGATACCTCTTCACCGCCACCAACGGAAATACCCTGTTTTTACCTGCAGCAGGCATTCGCTGGTCTGAAGAATTACGTGGTGAGAGCACCAATGGCGCTTATCTGTCCAGTACTCTATGTACAGAGCTCCCATACCAGGGAAATACGTTCCGATTCTATTCAGAAGACTATTTCTTATATTATGACAATCGTTGTAGCGGTTTGTCTGTTCGCGCGGTACGCGGCAAATGATCTCTCTCGCACAGCCAACGTTTCAGAAACCGCCTATCGCAACGCGCGAAAGGGCGAAACGGTTTTGAAAACGGCTTTCGCAGCGTGCGACGGGGCATTTCTGGACGGGAAACGGCTTTCGCAACGTGAGAAAGGGCCAATCGGGGCGGAAAACGGGTTTCGCAGGGCACGACGGGGTGTTTAGGAACGAAAACAAGGTTTTGCGGGGGTGCAAACGGGTGTTTTGAAAATGAAACAAGGTTTCGCAGGTTGCGAAAGTGCCTTTCGGATTGAAAACAGGGTTTTGCAGGATTACAACGGGGTGTTTTGAAACGAAAACATAGTTTTGCAGGGCTGCAATGCGGCCTCTCGGAATGAAATATTAATAACGTAATACTACATAGATATGGAAGCAATCAAATTTGACGAAAAATCGTTGTCGCGGTACCCCGTGGCATTTTATTTCAGCGCGGTGAAAGCTTTTGAGGAGCGCATCCGCGCGGCGGAATGCGGACAGGAACGGTTCCAAAGGATGCGGGACGAGTACAGCAGGCTGTTCGTGGCTTTCGACGAGGCCTACAAACGGACGCAGAAGAGCGAGCTGACGGCGAAGATTGCCGCCCTGGACAAGGAGCGCGACGGCTACGCCTACGTGATACAGAAGGTTGCCGAGGCGTGGGCCGCGAAACTCGAGGACGAGGCGCTGGCGGTGCACGGCCGCAGGGTGGCGCAGGTGTTCCGTGACTACGGCTTCCGCACCAGCGAGGCGCTGGTGGCCGAGTGCTATGGCTGCCGAGCTTGATGAGGCAACGCCAAGATTCACAATATGGAGCAGAAGCTGGCGGAGCGCGACTTGGTGAGCGACCTGCAGATGATGGGCCTCACGGAGCTGAACCGCCGCCTGCTCAGCCGCACGGAGCAGATAGAGCAGACGATGGGCAAGCGCGTAGCTGCGTAAGTTGAGCGCAATAGCAAGCTAGCTTGCTTGTTGCCGAAATGAAGCAGCGTAAACGA
>JAZNSV010000016.1:0-10612 GCA_045591485.1 Bacteroidales bacterium
AGCTGTGAGTTTTAAGCTGTGAGTTTTAAGCTGTGAGTTTTAAGCTGTGAGTTTTAAGCTGTGAGTTTTAAGCTGTGAGTTTTAAGCTGTGAGTTTTAAGCTGTGAGTTTTAAGCTGTGAGTTTTAAGCTGTGAGTTTTAAGTGGCTGACGCACCATGACGGCTACCGCCCAACTTAAAACTTAAAACTCACAACTTAAAACTTAAAACTAAAGAAACATGACCCCTTTGGCAGAGATACTGAGGCCGAAGAGCCTCGACGAGTATATAGGACAGCAGCACCTTGTGGGACAGGGTGCTGCTCTTCGCACGCTTATTGAGAGCGGCCAGATACCGAGCATGATTTTCTGGGGTCCTCCGGGCATCGGCAAGACCACGCTGGCTATGATTATCAGCCGTACGCTGCAGCGGCCGTTCCATACGCTGAGCGCCATAAGCAGCGGCGTGAAGGAGGTGCGCGACGTGATAAACAAGGCGCAGGAGGAAGATGGCGCCATACTCTTCATCGACGAAATACACCGCTTCAACAAGGCGCAGCAGGACTCGCTGCTGGGCGCCGTGGAGCGCGGCACGATTACGCTGATTGGCGCCACCACCGAGAACCCCTCGTTCGAGGTGATTTCGGCTTTGCTCAGCCGCTGCCAGGTGTATGTGCTCAAGGAGTTCGACGAGCAGGACATGCGGCAGCTGATAAGCAGCGCGGTGCGCCACTATGCCAATGAAGGCATCACCGTCGAGGTGCGCGAAGACGAGGCCCTGATGCGCATCAGCGGCGGCGACGCACGCAAACTGCTCAACGCCATCGAGCTGGCGGTGAACAAAAGCCTCAAAAGAGTGCATGAAGTTCAAGGAGTTCAGGGAGTTCAAGACAATACTTCTGCAGGAGCTAACGTCCCGAACTCCAAATTAATCATCGACAATGCCACGGTGACGGAGGTAATCCAGCAGAATCTGGCTTTCTACGACAAGGGTGGCGAGATGCACTACGACATCATCTCGGCCTTCATCAAGAGCATGCGCGGCAGCGACCCCAACGGGGCCGTCTACTGGCTGGCCCGCATGATTGAGGGCGGCGAGGACCCGCTCTTCATCGCCCGCCGCATGCTCATCTTCGCCAGCGAAGACATCGGCAACGCCAACCCCAACGCGCTGCTGCTGGCCAACGCGACGTTCGACGCGGTGAGCAAGATAGGCTACCCCGAGTGCCGCATCAACCTTTCGCAGTGTGCCTGCTACCTGGCCTGCTCGGCCAAGAGCAACGCCACCTACATGGCCCTGGCCAACGCGCAGGCGGTGGTGAAGCGGTGGGGCGACCTGCCGGTGCCGCTGCACATACGCAACGCCCCCACCAAGCTGATGAAAAACCTTGGCTACGGCGACGGCTACAAGTACGCCCACGACTACAATGGCAGCGAGACCTTAGGCGGCTTTGCGGAGCAGGAGTACCTGCCGCAGGGGCTGGAGGGCACGCGCTTCTACGAGCCGGGCACCACTCCGCGCGAGCAGGAGACACGCCGCAGCCTTAAAGAGCGCTGGGGCCAGAAGTACGGGTATTAGTCAGGTTAGAGGTTATGGGTTAGAGGTTATGGGTTAGAGGTTTTTGGATATGGAATTTTGTTTATAGTTCAGCCGCGTTGGCGGCGACACTTTATTAGCCGTGGGCACAAGCCCACGGGACAAAGGAATACCATACAATACTCGAGCCCCGCAGGGGCGACACACCCCAAGAGATTAGAGGTTAACGGTTATAGTTCAGCCGCGTTAGCGGCGATACTTTATTAGCCGTGGGCGCAAGCCCACGGGACAAAGAAACACCCCATCAAAATCAAGCCCCGTAGGGGCGACACATCCCAAGAGGTTAAAAAATAAGGCTGACGCACCGTGATGTCTACTTCGGTGCGTCACCCTTAACCTATAACCTCTAACCTGAAAGTTGACAGTAGGCAGTAGTTAAGCCAAATGTGCTGCCGACGGTATTGTCTTGAACTCCTTGAACTCCCTTAACTCCTAATCTACTTTTCGCTCTGAACGATTTTTGAAGCGAGGAGAAATGCTTCGGATGAGAGGTATCCGCAGCGGTGTGCGAGGCGGGCGAGTTGTTCGGGGTCGGAGATGTCGATGCCGGGCTCAGCCATCTGCAGCGATATGGCGTGTTCGATGCGCAGGCTGTCGATGTATTCGCCGAAGGTGGTGCCGTGCAGCCGGTGTACGGCGTCGACGATTTCGTCTTGCGAGCAGCGGAAGTGGTCGGCGAGGATGAAAACTGAGATGTCGGGCTCGAGGTAGTGTTTCTCCTTTTCGACATACTGAGCTATGTCGCGTGCAAGGTGCACGATGTCGGTCGGGCCGATGTTGCGGCGTCGCATCTTGGTCTGGAGGCGTTCGGCACTGTAAGATGAGCGATAGCTCACCCATCCCATGAGGAATACGGCAACAGACTGAACGACGCAGAAGATGACGACGGCCCAGAGGGGGCGCGGCCGGTTGAGGGGGAAGATGATGTTGCTGAGCACGATGGCGAGGCAGTTGACGCTGATGACGATATAGAAGAGACGAGAGCCGTGACGGCGGACGGTCTCGGCGGTGTAGTATTCGTCGAGTTCGTGGCGGAAACGCTGCATGGCTACGAAGGCATAGACGGCGACAAAGGCCGTTTCGGCTACGAGGACGGCCCAATAGAAGTAGAAGTGGACGGCAACGATGAGGTTGTAGCGCCAGCTGTTGGGATAGAAGACGTGGGCGATGCAGTCGGCACCGCGTTCAATCCACAGGCGGTACATGTCGGCTCCGCCGATGAGTACGGAGATACCCATGAACAGACCGACGGTGAGCGACGGGATGACGAGTGTGCGGGCCATACGGCTGACACCCTGATGATGGGTAAGTGCCGTGACAGCCATCTGCGTCATGGGCGGCACCGACAGCGAGAGGAACATGTATATGATTACCAGAATATACTCGCCCTTGAGAAACGTGTTGAAGAAGGTGCTGTATAGGATGACCGACAGGCCGAAGAGCATGAGCGCCGTCGTCATCAGCCACTGCGCTCCAAGCATTTCGCGTTTGAAGAATAGCATGGCCAAGGGCCAAAAGAGGGCCACAAGACCCAGAACAAAATAGGCTATGGATATTGGGGTCATATCGAGAATGTGTTAATGCGTTAATGTGTCAGTATCGGTCTGGGCGCGGATGTATTCGGCCAGCGAGCGGGAGTCGTGGTCGCAGCGGTAGACGAAGCGGCCGAAGATGAACTGCAGCACGGTGAGCAGCACGCAGCACGCGATGATCCAGTACTTGTAGTAGGGCGGGTACATTTCGATGGCGTAGACAATGACGCTGGCAATCACGGGGAAGCACCCTGTGAGGACGATGAGGGGTTTGATGTCGATGGGCTTGGTCTGCAGACCGGAGGCATAGTAGCTGTTGAAGCGGCGCTGGAAGCGGCGCATCTTGACCGTGCTGATGATCAAGAGAATGAAACTCATGACGATGGTGACAATGGGGAACAGGTAGTGGAACCAGAAGTACATGTAGTTCCACTTGGCGTCGCCGGGAATGAAGTGCGACTCGTTGGCGATGAGCAGGTCGCACATCTCCTCGTAGCGCCGCGGCCCAACGAGGAAAGCCCCGACGGTGAGGCCGAGGATAAAGAGCAGCGGGATGATGAAGACGCGGCGCTGGGCGAGGGTGACGCCACGCGGCTCGGTGAGTGAGCAGATGGCCATATAGAATATCGGGCCGCTGACAACGACTGCAGACTCGAAGAGGAAGTCGTAGATGAAGAGCGACCCCGCACGGTCGCGGAAGTAGATGCCGAGCATCACCATGGCGAAGCCCTCAAAGATGAGCGTGAGGCTCAAGAGCAGCTGCGCCCGAGTCAAGTGCCGTTTGAAAAGGGCTGTCGCCAATGCCCATCCTATAGAGACGACGGCCGGCAGGAATAGTATGTAGGACCACTTCATGTGGGAGAAGGTTTAAGGTTTAAGGTTTAAGGTTTGATGTTTAATGTTTACCGGTGGATGCTGTAGAGACGCGGCGTGCCGCGTCTGCATTCTAATGTTTAGTTAAGGTTTTTAGGTCTTGTTCGATGAAGCGGACCAGCTCGTCGACGGCGTCCTTCTGGTCGATGTCGCGCTTGACGATTTCTTTGCCTTTGTAGAGGGTAATCTTCCCGTGGCCGGAACCAACGTAGCCATAGTCGGCGTCGGCCATCTCGCCGGGGCCGTTGACGATGCAGCCCATCACGCCTATCTTCACGCCCACCAGGTGGCGGGTCTTCTCCTTTATCTCCTTCAGGGCGCGCTGAATGTCGTACTGCGTGCGGCCGCAGCTGGGGCAGGCGATGTACTCGGTCTGCGTGATACGGGCGCCGACGGCCTGCAGGATATCGTAGGCGATGGGCATCTCGGCCTCGGGGTCTTCGGTGAGGCTGACGCGCACCGTGTCGCCGATGCCGTCGAGCAACAGGGCACCGATGCCGGCGGCGGACTTGAGGCGCCCCTGCATGCCGTCGCCCGCCTCGGTGACGCCGAGGTGGATGGGGTAGTCCATGCCGAGAGCATGCATCTTCTGCACGAAGAGGCGCGTGCTGTCGACCATCACCTTGACGTTGCTGGCTTTCATGGAGAAGACGAGGTCGTGGTAGTCCTGCGCCTCGCACACCTGCGCGAACTCCAGCGCGCTCTGCGCCATACCCTCAGGGGTGTTGCCGTAGCGGCTCATGATGCGCTCGGAGAGCGAGCCGTGGTTGGTGCCGATGCGCATGGCGGTGTGGTGGCGCTTGCAGATGTCGATGAGCGAGGCCATCCTCTCCCCTATCCGCTTGACCTCCTCTTGATATTCACGCTCCAATTCATCCGACCACTTTCCACTTTCCACTTTCCACTTTCCACTGTTCCGGTCGGTGTAGTTGCCGGGGTTGACGCGCACCTTCTCCACCAGCGTGGCGGCCACCTCGGCGGCCTTGGGGTTGAAATGGATGTCGGCGACGAGGGGCACGTCGCAGCCGCGCCTGAGGAGTTCCTCCTTGATGCGGCCGAGGTTCTCGGCGGCCTTCACGTCGGGCGCCGTGATGCGCACCAACTCGCAGCCCGCCTCCACCATGCGGAGCGCCTGCTCCACGGTGGCGCGGGTGTCCATCGTGTCGGTATTCGTCATGCTCTGCACGCGCACGGGCGCTCCCCCGCCCAGCGTCAAGTTGCCTATATGTATCTGTTTGCTCATAGATTACTTATTTTTTATGCTTCCCCGTTTGTCATTACGGATAGAACTTTGCCGTCGGTGATGTTCAATAGGACATTCCAGAAGTAGTTGCCACCGTCCCTGACACGGATAATGTGTCTTGACACTCTTTCTGTATACGATTCGTCGTTTTCCAGTCTCAATGCATTAATCCAGACATATTTCTTGCCATTTTCGTCAACGCCGAATACATATTGCCGTGTATACCATTTCAGACGTGGCCGTGTTTCTCGTCCAAGCTTGTCCTTTTTCACGGGAGACATGATGTACGTGTACTTGTTTCGCAATAGTTTTTCTGCGGCACGCACATCGTCCATGGTAGGCCGATACACCTTCGCAGGAACAATTTCTTTATGCTCATCAAAGTAATATTGTTCCAAGAAGACATAGCCGAGTATCGTTGTGTCGTCAGCCTTTAGCGTGTCGTAGTCGCATACGCGGACAGTCATCACGGAGCCTTTCGCCTCGCTCTGTGCGTAAATCGATGTGTTGGTGATCATTGCCACCATCGCCGCGCATAACATCAATATCTTCTTCATTGCCTGTATCTGTTTGTTGTCGTTGTACAATTCATTGTTTCATTCATGCAATTTCACCGCGCTCATGAGCGGAGAGTACTTTCTGGGCGAAAATCAGCCGCGCTCGTGAGCGGAGAGAACTTTCTCTCTGAAAATCGACCGCGCTCGTGAGCGGGGTACGTTTTCTGGCGCCGTTCGTGGTCGCGCTCATGAGCGCGGCACATTTACCGTCCCCGACGCCCCTCCCGCATCCCTGCAAGGCTATGTTTCCCGTCCGTGCCATCGCTGTCACGATATGCGGGCGATGGTGCGTTGCAGGCTCAGCACCTGGCTTTTGAGCTGCTTTATCTGGTCCTGCAGGTTGGCGTTCTGGCTGCGCAGACGGCGGTTCTCCTCGATGAGCTCCAGCTGCGTGGGCTCGCGGTGCTCCTGCTTGGCCTTCTGCTCGGCGCTCTGGCCGATGGTCTCGTCGTTAAAGACTTGCCCCACCTTGTCTTGGTCGGCCATACGTATCAGCTCATTGGGAGCAAACGGCATGTCGAAGCCGCTCTCGTCCTCGACGAACACCTGTCCGCCCTGTATCTTCTTTACGATTCCTCCACCCACAGAGTTGAGGAACTTCACTTTGTCGCCTATTTCAAATTGTGCCATGTCATTTGTGTTTTTACACGAATTACCATCAATTAACCATTAATTAATTTATGAATAATTCGTGGGGATTCATGTTTTATATTATCTCGTCGGCCAGCTGTGCGAAGTCGATGCCGTCGAAGTTGCCACTGCTCATCATCAGCAGGTTGGCACGCTGCCACTCCATCGCCTTCACCTTGGCTACCATGGCGGCGCTATCTGTGAAGACCTCCACCGGGTGCGCAGCCGTCTCGGCTGCATGCAGGCGGGACGCCTGCGTACCCGACGGAGTACCCTCAAAGGCGGCCTTCACCTCGTCGGGGTCCAGCGGCGGCAGTTTCTTGAGCTGCAGGGCGTGCTGGCTGAAGTAGACGTAGCGCACGTCGGCCTCGTCCATCGAGTGGGCGTACTGCTGCAGGAACTCCTGCGTCAGCGAGCTGAAGGTGTGCAGCTCCATGCAGGCCACCAGGCGGCGGTCAGGGTATTGCTCGCGCATGGCGTGGATGGTGGCGCGCAATTTGGAGGGCGCATGGGCGAAGTCCTTATACACGGCGCAGGTGTCGTTCTTCTTCACCAGCTCCAGCCGCTTCGAGGCACCCTCGAAGGTGGCGATGGCCTCGTCAAACTGCTCATCCGTCACCCCCACCTGGCGGCAGGCCAGACGGGCGGCGGTGAGGTTAAGCAGGTTGTGGTGGCCGAAGATGCGTAGCCGGGTGCGACCGATCTCGGTCACACCATCCACCACCCTGTGCTCCGGGCAGACATACGGCAGCTTCTGTATGTCGGTGCGTCGGTTCTCCACCGCCACGCGGTGCACTTCGGCATCTTCGTCGCAGTAAATCAACGTGCCGTTGGGTTCTATCAAATTGATGAACTGCGCGAACTGCTCGCGGTAGATATCGAACGTCGGGAAGACGTTGATATGGTCCCACTCGATGCCGGTGATGATGGCCACATTGGGGTGGTAGAGGTGGAACTTGGGCCGACGGTCGATGGGCGAGGTCAGGTACTCGTCGCCCTCGATGACCATCACCTTGGCGGTGTGCGAGAGGCGCACCATGACGTCGAAGCCTTTGAGCTGGGCGCCCACCATGTAGTCGGCCTCGATGCCGCAATGCGCCAGCACATGGAGTATCATGGCCGTGGTGGTCGTCTTGCCGTGGCTGCCGCCGATGACGATGCGCAGCTTGTCCTTGCTCTGTTCATACAGATACTCAGGGTAGCTGTATATCTTCAGCCCCAGCTCCTGGGCGCGCAGCAGCTCGGGGTTGTCGATGCGGGCGTGCATGCCCAGCACCACGGCGTCGAGGTCCTTGGTGATGCGCTCCGGGTGCCAGCCTTCCTCCGCCGGCAGCAGGCCGTACTTCTCCAGTCGTCCCCGCGCCGGGTCGAAAATCTCGTCGTCACTCCCCGTGACTGTGATTCCTTTCTGGCAGAGGGCGATGGCGAGGTTGTGCATCGCCGAGCCACCTATGGCTATAAAGTGAACTTTCATATCTCAAATATTATATGCTTAATCTCCTTTGGTGATAAATCGGTAGATATCTTCTTCTTGGTAGACGGCGGAGGTGATGCGGCGCAGTTCCCTGCCGTCCTCAAACAGGATGACGACGGGAATGGTCATGCAACCGTATTCGCGAGCGATGGTGGGGCTGCTGTCGATATCCACCTTGAGAAATCGATAGCCGCTGCCAAGGCGTTTAGCAACAGCCTCCAGCCGAGGGTACATCAGTCGACATGGACCACACCATACGGCGGTGAATATGCAGACGGTCTTGCCGCGGGCAATAGTGGCGCGGAAGCCTATAGAGTCCATCTCCGTAATCAACTCTGACTGGGCAGGAGCAAAGATGCCTGTAGTGTCGCCTCTCAAGACAGGCTTGCCATCGGTGTCGAGGGACACCCACACGGAGCCTTCCGTTCCTGGCGCAGCAAAGAGTGCGTCCTCCACTTCTCCAGCCACCACGGAGACCAGTTCGCTAACAGTCTCCATTATCTGTCCTTTCATATTCATTTTCATCTCGGTACGTATAGCCAGGCCGTAAGGGATATCGTCGTCGAGGCCATAGTGGAACGGGATATGGTAGGATGTGTCGAGCCATACGGTGGTCTGTGCGCTGACGGATGCGCCACCACCCTCGTAGCTCACCCGGATGCAGCGGTGCCCCGCAATAACTTCTATACCTTCGGCCACATCGAAGAGCGGCACCTCCATCGTGTCGGGGTCGAAACTGCGGCTGGAGACAATAGGCTTTCCCATCATGCCCATCACGCTGTATATCGTCTTCTCTTTGCATAGGTAGAGCGTCTTCATCTTGCTCTGCGGCATATCGGTCAGCTCGTCACCGGCACGGTAGTAAGTGGTGTAGGTCGAAGCCGACGCGCCGCCCATCGATATGCGATAAGTCACCACGCCTTCGAATAATGATTGTGAACTTGCCTCCCCAATTGCCAACATACAAACCAACAGCAATATTACATGTTTCATAATCAGTGTTTTTTGGGGTGGTAATAATAGTACTTGGTCACCTGTTTCTCAAGGAAGTGGCGGTCGAGCTGGTCGCTGGCTTCGCTGATGTCCACGCAGCGGCCATCCTTGTAGAGTACTTTTATCTCCTGGTCGTTGAAGTCGTAGGAGCGGTTGTGCAGTTCGCCGGTGCCGTGGAAGTAGTCGCACTCGACATTCTCGAAGGGCGCATTGCTGATGCGGATGGCGGGCAGGTGGCGGTTGACGAGATTGTTGCAGAGCGTACGCAGCACCTCGTCGTCGGAGTGCTGCCAGTGCTTGACGGCCACCATGATGTCGTCGTCGTCGATTTCGGCAAAGCGGTCGAGGTTGAAAGTCGAAAGTTGAAAGTTGAAAGTTGAAAGTTGGATATCCTTTGCACGACGCAATATGTTCAGCAGCAGCTGGTCGGCGGCAATGACGGTCTTGTGCATATACACCTGCCAGTACATCAGGCGTCGGCTGATGATGAATTTCTCGACGCTGTAGATGCCCTTCTCGTCAACCACCAGCTCGTCGTCGTGTACGTTAAGCATCGATATGATGCGGTCGGTGCCCACAATGCCCTCGCTGACGCCGGTGAAGTAGCTGTCACGCCCCAGGTAGTCGAGGCGGTCCATATCGAGCTGGCTGCTCACCAGCTGGTGTAGGAAGTGCTTGGGGTAGCGGTCGGCAAATATCTCTATGGCTGTGTCCAATGCCCCGTGCATCTCGTCGTTGATGCGCCGCATCATCATCAAGGTGATTTCTTCGTGCGGCACGTCCACCAGCACTCTCTCCGAGGTGTGGGAGAACGGCCCGTGGCCGATATCGTGCAGCAGGATGGCCAGCTTGGCCCCGCGGCACTCCTCGTCGGTAATCTCCACCCCCTTCTGCCGCAGCACCTCCAGCGCCCGCCCCATCAGGTTGAGTGCCCCCAGCATGTGGCTGAAACGCGTGTGCATGGCTCCGGGATAAACAAGGTAGGTCAGTCCCAGTTGCTTGATGCGCCGCTGCCGCTGAAACCAGGGGTGCTCTATCACCGACAGTATCACAGGGTCGTCGATACTTAGGAATCCGTCGTACACCGGGTCGTTGATTATTTTGCGTTTGCTCATAGTATGTCGGTTAAAAGTCCGGCGGCTTCGGCCACCATCTCGCCGCAGGGCTTCTTGCCGGCGGCCAGCAGACGTCCACAGACGATGTCGCCGTTGCTCTCGCGGAATTTCTCTATCAGCGTGCGCGTGTCGGCGGTGTGGCCCGTGAGGCCACACACCATAGCCATGCCGCTCACGCAGCCGCAGACCTCGCGTGTGCCCGCAAGGCCGCGACCGAACGGAGCAGCCACATTCATGGCGTCCTCCCCTTTTATCGGCAGCCTGTCGGCCCAGGCCATCACCACCGCCTGGCAGCAGTTGCAGCCCTGCTTGTGCAATGCGCGGGCCTTTTCCATTCGTTCTTCCTTGGTCATTTATCTGGTAGTTAAGTAGACAGTAGTCAGTAGTCAGTAGTAAGTAGTTAAGTAGTTAAGTAGTTAAGCCGAATGTTCCATCGGCGAATCTGGGTGTGGTGTATTGCCAACAATACGCATCTGCTTGTACAGTTCCCATATCACGATGGCGGCGGCGCAGCTCACGTTGAGCGAGTGCTTCGTCCCCTCCTGCGGTATCTCCAGTGCCCCGTCGCAAAGCCCCATCACCTCCTCCTGCCCAAGTCGGGGGGCAAGCGGGGCTTAGGAA
>JAZNSV010000017.1:0-4886 GCA_045591485.1 Bacteroidales bacterium
GGCAGGGCATCCTTCAGCGTCCACACCGAGGGGTAGCTCCCATTGTAGGTGTACCACTGCATGCCGTTATAGTAGTTGTAGCTTAGGTAAGGGTCATATAGTGACCACCCCGCAGTGATGTGGCTGCGCCACGACCAAAGGCGCCACGACGGGGTGCCATAGGTGTTCAGCGCGTCGTCGTACATGGTCATCACCAGCGCGCTTTCCACTTTCCGCTTTCCACTTTCCACTCGTATGGTCCATTCCTCCTGCTCGCCGGGCAGCAGCTTGTCTCGGAAGCTGGCAATCTCGACCTTGAGTTCCTTGTGGCTGTAGGGAACAAGGACAGTGCGGTCCTCGGTGAAGCTCTGTCCGTGGAGCATGGTGCGCACACTCAGTGTCAGGCCGCCAAGCATGGTGCTGTCCACGTCGACGGTCACCTCCTGCAGGCGCTCGCCCAGCGTGAGCCACCCTTTCCGGAGAGTCCGCCTCTCGCCATATTCTATCATATAGAAGGCCTTGACGTCCTTGTAGGCCGACCCCAGGCGGAAGGTGACGCGCTCGCCGGGGTGGGCCGTCGTCTTGTCACGGTCGACCCACAGCACGGCATCGGTGCGCGACAGGCGGTCAGTCGGCGGGGTGAGCACGGTGTAGGCGGTGTCGGCCACGGTGTCCTGGCCGTCCAGCGCCCACGCCACGATGCGGTAGATGCCCCCAATCAAAGTGGAAAGTGGAAAGTAGGCTGTCGCCATCCTGCGTAGCGTTGTTTTCCGCTTTCCACTCTCCGCTCTCCACCTCCCACTTGCTCCGATCGTTCTCGCTCATATCATATATATACTGCGGGAAGCGGCGGCGGTAGTCGGCGCTGTCGATGGTCTGTATCATTCCTTTGGTGAGCACCGCAGGGGCCATCCGCATGGGATTAGGCTTGCGCAGTCGCGCCACGCTCACCCCCACCCTGCCCTGCTGCGGCGTGCCGTTGACATCGGTCAGCTCCACCTGCACCGACGGCAGTTCCCGCATATCGGACAGAATATCATTCAGGCGCACAAACAGGCGCTGGTAGCCCACGCGCAGGGTGGTCTCGGCGTCGTGGCTCTCGCCGTTGAGGTCGGTGACGGTGACCTGCACCGTATAGTTGAAGACGGGCTTGGTGGAGAGCTCCACACTACTGTCGGGTTCGGGGGTGAAGACCACCCGGAAGGTGCCGTCGGCAGCCGCCTCGGTCTCGCCCTGGGCCACCACGGTGCTCATGCTCGTGCTCGGCCCCCAACGCCACACACGCTGGCTCCGCGTCACGGTGTACTGCACCCGTGCGCCCCCGATGCCGACGCCGCTGTAGGCCGCCGCCATGCCCTGCACGGCGTAGGGCTGGCCGAACTGCGGCGCAGCGCCCTCGGTCGAAAGGCTCACCATGAAGCGCGGCTGCTTATACTCCTCGACCCGCAGGCCAAGCATGTCGCTGCCGGTGCTGTCGCTCACCTGCACCGTCCAGTGGCCCGCCAGTCGGTCGGTGGGCAGCGGCAGGGCGCAGTGGGCCGAGCCGAAGTCGTCGGTGGTGAGTTTGAGCTGCTGCACCTGCTGCCCGTTGGGATCAGTGAGTACCAGAGTAAACGCATGGCCTGCAGCCAGCAGCTCGCCGTCACGCCCGTCGGTGCGGTAGAGCAGCACAGCCACCTGCACCGTGTCGCCTGGGCGGTAGACAGGGCGGTCGCTGACCATGTGGAACTGCGTTATGTGCCCGTCGGTTGCCGTGTGGTTGTGGCTGTAGGCCGATTGCACAAAGTTATAGCCGTCGCGAACGATGCGGATGATACTATATCGCGGCGGTATGCTGTCGAAACGGTAGGTGCCGTCGGCAGCGGTAACGACGGTCTGCAGCAGCCGCTCGTCCTGTTTGGGATAGTATTGTTTGGGTTGCACAAGCTGCACCTGCTGCCCCGCCACGGGGGCGCCCGTGGTGCGGTCCACCACCAGGCCGCGCCCGTCGTCGGTATAGCGCAGGGCGATGTCGGTGACGTGCAGCTCGGCGTAGGCCATCCCCTTGGCGAAGTTGGCTGTGGGAGCCAGGAGCAGGCGGTACTTGCCAGTCGGCAAAGCCGGTAGGGCGAATGCCGCCGATGCCTCGCCGTAGGCGTCGGGCTGCGGCACGTCGACGGTCCACTCGCGCAGCGCCTTCTGCTTGGCCAGCTGCTCGTCGCCCATGTACTTCTCCGGCTCCTTGACGATGCGCAGGTGCAGGCGGTCGAGGTTGGCGTATTCCACGCCCATCAGCTCCTCGCGCTGCGGGGCCATGAAGCGCACCGCACGCGAAGGGCGGATGCGCGGCGCGGTGATCTGGCTGCGCAGTTTGGCACACTCCACGCCCCACTCGCTCTTGGGGAAGAGGCTGACGGCGGTGTCACAGTAGCGCACGGCCTGCACCAGGTTGCCCAGCCGCTGGCAACGGCGGGCGGCACCCTCGTAGAGCGAGGTCACCTGCGGGCTCTTCGTGCCGCGGTATTTGCTGATATACTGCTGGTAGACACCCAAGCCGGGCTTGTGGTTGGGCACCTGCTCCATGTAGTCGAGCAGCCGCCGGTCGTGCCAGATGCGCAGGCCGTCGTCCTTGTCGGCGGCGTGGAAGTCGCAGAGCCGCTGCTGCCACTCCACGCGCTGCCGGGGCGTCAGCTCGGAGCGGTCCTGCATCATGACGACAAGCATGTCGTAGACCGTGGGGGTCATATTCTGCGTCTTGCCGGGCTCGTTGCAGAATTCGCGCACTGCCTCGACGGGCGTGTGCTGCAGCAGGGCGGTATCGGCCAGGGCGGTGTCGTAGGCGCCGAGGAAAGCGTGGCAGAGGGCTTTCTCCAAAGGAGCCAGCTGCGGCAGCAGGGCGCGGTAGCGGGCCTCGGCGCTGTCATAGGCGTCCTCCTGATAGCGGGCGGCGGCCTGCGCCATCCAGTAGGCGGCAGCAAGCCGCTGGCGGCTCGGAGCCTTGTGATTGCTATACACGGCCTCGGCCTTGGCATAGGCGCTCTTGTAGGAGCCCTCGTCGACGAGGCGCTGCACGACCCGCCAGTCGGCGGTCTGTGCACTTAAGGAAAACGCTGCCGCGCAAAGCGCAAGCAGCGTCAGGGTCAAACGTTTCATTATGTAGCGTTTTATTCTTTCTTGCCTGTGATTATCAGTTCTACACGCACCGGGCTGAAGCCTTCGCCACGATCGAGAGCGGCAGCGGCAGCACGCCGTATCTCGTTCTTGGTCATGCCGCTCGTGGAGATGCGGTCGGCCTCGATACCATGGTCCACGAAGTACTGCTTGACGGTCTTGGCACGCTCGAGCGAGAGCAGCATGTCGGCCTCGACGTCGACGCCGTAGCTCTGCACAAAGCCCTTGACCATGAAGGTGATGTCGGGATGGTTGAGGAACATGGCCACATAGTCGAGCAGGGCGGTGTCGTAGCCCGGTATGATGACGGCCTCGCCGTCTTCGAAGTAGACATTTTTGATGGGGAACGACGAGCCGCGCTCGGTGCGCTCCATGTAGTAGATCTGCACGGTGTCCTGCGTCATGAGGTTGCGCGGGCTGAACTCGCGGTAGATGGAGAAGAAGCCTTCCTTCTTGGCATAGAGCGTGTAGTGGAAGTCGGGCACAAACTTGATGCGGCGTCCGCGGTAGGCCTTGTCCTGCACCACGGGGCGTTCGCCGCCGTCGCCGCGCTCGAGAATCATGAGGTCGACGTCGACATAGCGTTTGGCCTTGCGGTCGTAGAAGAGCACCAGGGGCTCGTAGGCGTCGGCATGGACGCTGACCTGTATGGTGTGGCCCTGGCCGCGGTCAGACGTGTTGTCGAGCACGATGTAGTATTCCTCGCCCATGCGCACCGGTATAGACTTGATGAAGTTGCCGAACTGCTTCTTGGTGAGCATCTTGGCATCGGCCTCAAAGAGCATGCCGATATTGGGTTTGAGCTCTGCGGGGGCATCGAACACGGGTGTGTCGTTTTCTTTGGCGTCGCCCTTCTTGGCCTGGGCCGACGCACCCTTGGCGGCAGCGCCCTGGGTGGCAGCCTTCTTGGGCTTCTGGGCAGCCAGGGCGGCGGCGGCCAGACTGTTGCTGTCGACGGCGGCCAGGTTGACGCCCACGGGCGACACCTTGTTGAGCATCACCTGATTGCTGAAATAGGAACCGGTATTCTTGTAGACCAGGAAATCGTAGTCGTCCCACTCGTTCTGCTGGACGATGCTGATTTCGAGATAGCCGTTGTAGGGTATCTTCACCTTGTACCACACGGAGTTGTGCTCGCGCTCGAAGAGGTTGGGATGGGCCTTGTCGGCCACAACTTCCTGAATGCGGCCACCGCCCATGGGCGACGACGTGGGCCCATAGGGCTTGTCGAGCTCAAGCGGTATGGCGAAAAGACAGTCGTTGCTGTTGTACGGCAACTCGATGGTGCTGGGCACCACGGGAGCCGGAGCAGCCTTCTTTTTCTTCTTCTTCGCGGTGGTCTGGCCGCTCTTGGCCTTGCTGCCGCTCTTGCCCTTTTTGTTCTGGGCCTGAGCGTCGAAGCCTGATCCGACAAGGAGTGCACAGGCCAGCATTGCAATCAAGATACGTTTCATAGTTTCGGTGTGTTTTTAACCTTATTTACCGCTGCAAACATACTAAAAAAATTCAATACTGCGAAATAAATTTTTAAAATATATCTTACATCACTGATTATCAGCACCAAGCCGTCGCCCGAAACACCATCTGCAGCCCATGCTGGGGGGGCGCCCGCAGGCACCAATCACCGCATTTTGAACACCTTCGGCCATGTGCCGAAACAGGCCATTTTGCTAAGCGCTGAAAATCAGCTCTTAGACTGCACCCCTTCTGCCGTTGTACGATACATGTACGATATATGTACGATACTTGTACGATTG
>JAZNSV010000018.1:0-2704 GCA_045591485.1 Bacteroidales bacterium
TAATCGTCGAAATATCGTTGATATATCGTTGAAGTATCGTTGATATGCACTACCGGTAGCGGCCGAAATCGGACCAAAATGATATAAATAGCACTGAATTTTAACTATTTTATGTTAATGACCGATGTTTTGTCGGGATAAAAAAAGTTTTTTTGGGGAGAAGGGATGCTTGAATGCTTGATTGTTTGAATGCTTGAATGTTTGAATGTTTGAATGCTTGAATGTTTGAATGTTTGATTGCTTGAATGTTTGAATGGCTGACGCACTCAAACATTCAGTCAATCAAGCAATCAAACACTCAAACACTCAGACACTCAAGCACTCAAACAATCAGACACTCAAGCACTCAAGCACTCAAGCAATCAGTCACTCAAGCACTCAAGCAATCAGTCACTCAAGCAATCAGACAATCATGCAATCAAGCAATCAATTGTTATTCGATGTCGATGGTGTGCTCTTGACCGTCGTCGGCAAGCTTTATCTCGGTAGGCTCGGCGGCGGCATGGTTGCGGCGGTAGTTGATGATGTAGGTGGCTGAGTGGTAGCGGTATCTGACGGTGAACCCTGGCCAGTCTGACGGAATGCGCGGGTCGACGACGAGGCGGTCTCCAGCGAGGTGCAGGCCGAGTATGTTCTCTACGCCGGTCTTGTAGGCCCACGATGCGGAGCCGGTGTACCACGTCCAGCCGCCGCGGCCGGGGTGCTGCGGATTGCTGTAGATGTCGGCTGCCATGCAGTAGGGCTCTACCTGGTATTTGAGCACGTCGGCGGGGGAGTGTGTGCGGTGGATGGGGTTGATGATGGAGTAGAGGTAGTAGGCCATGTCGGTGCGGCCTTCCTGGAGCTGTGCCATGATGTACCACATGGCTCCGTGGGTGTACTGGCCGCCGTTTTCGCGCACGCCGATGGGGTAGTTGGCTATGTAGCCCGGCGAGGGCTGCGAGTTTTTGAAGGCCGGGGTGAGGAGCTGTATGATTTCGTGCTCGCGGTTGACGAGGCGCGCGTCGGTCTCGCGGAAGATGGTCTGGCGCTGCTGGTCGGTGGCGGCGCCGGTGAGGATGGCCCATGCCTGGCAGATGAGGTCTATCTGGCATTCTACGTTGTTGCGGCTGCCCATGGGCGAGCCGTCGTCGAAGAAGGCGCGGAGGAACCATGCACCGTCCCATGCCGAGCGCTGCAGGGCGTCGACGAGACGGCTGCGGAAGTCGGTGAGCTCTTTCTGGTAGGTGGGGTTGCCTGCCGAGAGTTCGGCCATCTTCGGCAGCAGGTCGATGAGGAAGAAGGCGACCCAGACGCTCTCGCCTTTGCCGAGGACGCCGACGCGGCTCATGCCGTCGTTCCAGTCGCCGCAGCCCATCAGCGGCAGGCCGTGGCGGCCGGTGCGCTGCATGGCGCGGTCGATGGCGCGGCGCAGGTGCTCGTACAATGTTGAATGCTGAATGTTGAATTCTGAATTATGCTCGCCTTCTTTTTCTGAATTCAGCTTTCGTAATTGGTAATTGACTCCGCGTTCGGCTTCGCCTGGGGCGAGTTTTTCGGCCTGGCAGAAGGGCACCTCTTCGTCGAGGATGGAGCGGTCGCCGGTGACGGCGATGTACTGGTAGGTGACGTAGATGAGCCAGAGGTAGTCGTCGCTGAAGGTGGTGCGTGCGCCGAGGTGCATGCTTTCGTGCCACCAGTGGAGCACGTCGCCTTCGGGGAATTGGTGTGCGGCGTGGTCGAGTATCTGGCGTCGGGCGTACTGTGGGTCGCTGTAGAGGACGGACATGACGTCCTGCAGCTGGTCGCGGAATCCGGTGGCGCCGCCGACCTGGTAGAATCCGGCTCGGGCGAAGAGGCGCGAGGCGTAGACCTGGTAGAGGTACCAGCGGTTGAGCATGTGGTTGAGGCTGCGGTCGGGGGTTTCGACCTGTATGTGGGTCAGTTTGTCGTCCCAGTAGGCAACCACGCGGTCGAATTCGGCGTAGATGTCTTTCAGTGTGGTGATTGCGTTATTGTGTGATTGCGTTATTGTGTTAGTGGTTGGCGCGTCAGCACTCACGCATTCACGCATTAACGCATTCACGCATTTCACACTTTCCACTTTGATTATGAAGGCGGTTTCCCTCTCGCCCGCGGCGGGTATGTCGAGGGTGAGTCCGATACTTTTGCGGTTGGTGTGGTGCAGGGTGTGGGTGGTGAGGGGGTCAGTGGCTGTGAGGCGGACGGTCTGGTCGCTGTAGACGGCGTGGTAGACGTTGCGCACGAGCACGGAGTTCGAGGCCTCGTCCCACACGGAGTGCAGGTAGCGGGCGGTCTTCTCTTCGCACATGCCGAGCACGAGCTTGCAGACCATGTCGAGCTGCACCTGCATAGGTGCGTCGGTCTTGTTGGCTATTTTTATCTGGTAGTATTTCTCCATGCGGTCTGTGGCGGCGAAGAGGCGCACCATGACGGTCATGTCGTCGTATTCGGCGTCGAAGGCCGACCAGCCCTGGCTGTGGCGCGCGGTGGCGGGCACGAAGAGGCGGCGGTTGATGAGGAGCATCTCGCCGCTGTTGTCGCGCACGATGTCGTTGCTCCAGCCGGTGAGCTTGAATTGCTGCGCGTTGTGGGCAAAGGTGAATCCGGCCATGGTGGAGCTGACGATGAAGCCGAAGTGCTGCTCGTTGGCCACCACGTTGATCCACGGCATGGGGGTGTTGGTGTTGGTCACCACGTAGTC
>JAZNSV010000019.1:0-17242 GCA_045591485.1 Bacteroidales bacterium
TCGGCCACATGTACCGACTCCTTGACTGTGGGAGGGACCTTGGACGGTATGGCTGGGTTGCATTCGGCTGCCTGCACCGTGGTGGCGGCGAGGCCCAAGGCAAGGCCGGCGACAGTGGCCACCTTGCCCAGCCGCAGGCGGTCGGCGAGGGCGTTCTCCAGATAGCGCACCTCGGCCTCGCAGCGCGGACAGGTGCCGCGGCACTCGCCCTTGTAGCTGCACTCTTCTATCTCCAGTGGTATGTCATTTTCCTCCGCAATGCGCTTGCGGACCTCTTTGAGCTGGTTGCAGATGTTCTTCCCGTGTGTCATAGCGATGATAATAACGCGGTTATGCTGAATTTATTGTACGCGGTAGGTGAAGCGGTCGAGGCGGGTGACGCCGAGGGCGGCGAGATGGTCGGCGGTGCGGTCGGTGTCGGCCTCGGTGTTGAAGGAGGGGATGAGGGGGACGCGGACGGTGACGTGCTCCGGCCCGACGAGCGAGAGTAGCAGCCGCAGGTTGTCCCACGCGCGGCTGGCATCGCCGCCGGTGTAGGCGCGGTAGATGTCGGGGTCGCTTTCTTTTATGTCAACGATGAAATCGCCCACCACCGTGCAGGCGCGGCGCACACTCTCAGCAGGCACCTGCAGCGAGGTCTCGGCGGTGAGGTTCCAGCTCTTGCCGCACAGGGCGCGGAACGCCTCTATGAAGTCGATGCGCAGCAGCGGTTCGCCGCCGCCGAAGCAGACTCCGCCGCCGGTGGCGATGAAGTAGAGGTTGTCGATGCCTACGTGGTCGTAGAGCTGCTGTGGCGCGTAGCGCGGCAGACCGTCGGAAGCTTCCAGACAGCGGCGGTTGAGGCAGTAGCGGCAGCGCAGCGGACAGCCGTGGAAGGCCGCCAGCGTGGTCACCCCCACGCCGTCCACCCCCAGCCGGTGCCGGTCAATGCCTATGAACGGAACTGCTTCCATAATCGGGTGCAAAAATACGAATATTTCGCCATATAGAAAAACTTTCGTATCTTTGCACGCCGAAAGGATATGTCAAAGAAGCAGAAATACTACGTGGTGTGGCAGGGCAAGCAGCCCGGCATCTACACGGACTGGGACACCTGCAAGGCGCAGGTGCAGGGCGTGCAGGGGGCGCAGTACAAGGCGTTCGACACGATGGCCGAGGCCGAACAGGCGATAAGACTACCGTACAATAGTGTAGTGGAAAGTGGAAAGTGGAAAGTGGAAAGTGGAAAGCCTTCGGCACTGATGGTCGACGAGAACGGTATGACGGCTGTCAGGGCAGGGGTGGACAACCCGCCCATCCTCGACGCGCTGGCTGTCGACGCGGCCTGCAGCGGCAACCCCGGCGTGATGGAGTACCAGGGCATATACATCCCCACTCGCACGCAGGTGTTCCACTACAAAGCGCCCAAGGGCACCAACAATATCGGCGAGTTCCTGGCCATCGTGCACGGCCTTTCCTATCTGAAGAAGCACCACCTGAACCAGATTATCTACTCCGACTCGGTGAACGCCATGAGCTGGGTGCGGCAGAAGGTGTGCAAAAGCAAGCTGCCCGAGGACGCCTCGACTGCCGAGCTGTGGGACTATGTGCATCGCGCTGAGCAGTGGCTGCGCGCCAACACCTACACCACCGAGATCCGCAAGTGGGACACCGACCGCTGGGGCGAGATACCGGCGGACTTCGGGAGGAAGGGTTAGAGGTTATGGGTTATAGGTTATAGAACGATGAACACACGCAACCTCCGTTTCCGCAGCAACCGCGTCCGCGATATCCTCGCGCTTACGCACGAGGAATTGGACGGCATGTACGGCCACGGCGAGGTGTCGGCCTTCGGCGAGATGCTCTTCGAGGCTTTCCTCGGCTGGGACCGCGTGAGGTTGCTGACCTCGCGGGAGCAGACCATCGACCAGAGCGACTTGCTGCGCTTCCACTGGGCATTGGAAGACCTCAAGCGCCACCGCCCCATACAGCACATCATTGGCCATGTGGACTTCTGCGAATGCCGCATCGCGGTGAGCCCCGACGTGCTCATCCCGCGGCCCGAAACCGAGGAGATGGTCGAGTGGATAGTGGAAAGTGGAAAGTGGAAAGTGGAAAGGATACTTGACCTCTGCACGGGGAGCGGATGTATTGCCATCGCGCTGAAGAAAGCCTTCCCGCAGGCTGATGTGACAGCGGTGGATGTCTCGTCCAAGGCGTTGGAGATAGCACGAAAGAACGCCGAAACCAACGGCACGGAGGTGCACTTTGTTGAGGGGGATGTGCTTGATGGGATGAATGGATTTAATGGGTCTTATGGACTTATCGTGAGCAACCCGCCCTACGTTATGGAAAAGGAGCGGGCGCAGATGCAACCCAACGTGCTCGACTACGACCCCGCGCTGGCCCTCTTCGTGCCCGACGACGACCCGCTGCGCTTCTACCGCGCCATCGCATCGATAGCACAACAACACCTCTCTACCGAAGGCGTGCTCGTCGTTGAGATCAACGAATCACTGACAGAAGAGACCTGCGCACTGCTGCGCGACAACGGCCTCTACCCCACCCTTCACATCGACTTCCGCGGCAAAGCCCGTTGGATATCTGCAACACAAACCATAAACCGCTAACCATGGGAATGTTCGACGACACCTACCGCACCATAGCCGCCCCCGCAGAGGGGCTCTACAAAGAAAAAGGCAGCAAGTTTCTGGCCTTCGCATACCCTGTGCGCACCACCGACGAGGTGAAGACGCACCTCGAACAACTGCGCAAAGACTACTTCGACGCGCGCCACCATTGCTATGCCTACATCCTCGGGCCGCACAAAGACGCTTTCCGTGCCAACGACGACGGCGAGCCCAGCGGCACCGGTGGCCGTCCCATACACGGACAGCTGCTTTCGGCCGACCTCACCGACACACTCATCGTCGTAGTGCGCTACTTTGGAGGCATACTGCTTGGTGCAAGCGGGCTGGCCAACGCCTACAAAACTGCCGCTCGCGATGCCATAGACCACGCCACCATAATCGAGAAAACCATTGACGTCCGCTACCGTTTCGGTTTCCGCTACGAGACCATGAACGACGTGATGCGCATACTGAAAGACTTCGACCTCAAACCCGAGAACCAGCGCTACGACATGGACTGCTCGCTCGAAGTCAGCGTGCGCCAATCGCACAGTGTGCGCCTCTACGACGCCGTAGCCAACCTGCGCACGGTGACAATCGAGGTGCTCTGAAGCATATAGCATACACACCCTGACTCCGCCACAAAACAACAGGCAATCTGTAAAATAATTTCTTCAATTTAGAAAAAAAGTGTATATTTGCACGTTTTGATTAATAATGAGTAAAAAAATAACAAATTAACAAACAAAGAACTATGAGTCAAATTATAGGAATCAGGGGCCGTCAGATTCTCGACAGTCGCGGCAATCCCACAGTAGAAGTCGACGTCTATACCGACCAGGGCGCCATGGGTCGCGCCGCCGTACCGAGCGGAGCATCGACTGGCGTACACGAGGCATGCGAGCTGCGCGATGGCGACAAGAGCCAGTTCCTTGGCAAAGGCGTGCTCAACGCCGTCAACAACGTCAACACCGTACTCAACGACGAGCTGCAGGGCATGTTCGTCAGCGAGCAGAAAGCCATCGACGACAAGATGATAGAACTCGACGGCACCGAGAACAAGAGCCGCCTTGGCGCCAACGCCATCCTCGGCATCAGCCTGGCATGCGCCAAAGCCGCTGCCCAGGAGACTGGCCAAGAACTCTACCGCTACCTCGGCGGCGTGGGCGGACACACCCTCCCCATCCCCATGATGAACATCCTCAACGGCGGCAGCCACGCCGACAACAGCATAGACTTCCAAGAGTTCATGATTATGCCCGTCGGAGCCCCCACCTTCAGCGAGGCCCTGCGCATGGGTGCAGAGGTGTTCCACAACCTCCGTTCCGTGCTCAAGAGCAAAGGCATGTCCACCAACGTCGGCGACGAAGGCGGTTTTGCCCCCAACCTCGGCAGCAATGAAGAGGCCATCATGTGCATCCTGCAGGCCATTGAGAAGGCCGGCTATCGTCCCGGCGAAGACGTGTTCATCGCCCTCGACGCCGCCGCTTCCGAATTCTACCTGCCCGAAGAGAACGTCTACAATCTCAAGTGGAGCAGCGGCGAAAAGCTGACTCCACAGCAGATGAGCGACTTCTGGAAAGAGTGGGTCAGCAAGTACCCCATCATCAGCATCGAAGACGGCATGGCCGAAGACGACTGGGACGGCTGGCGTCTGCACACCGATGCCATCGGCGACCGCTGCCAGCTCGTCGGCGACGACCTCTTTGTCACCAACGTCGCCCGCCTCAAGATGGGTCTTGAGAAGAAGGTTGCCAACAGCATCCTCATCAAGCTCAACCAAATCGGCACCCTCACCGAGACCATCGATGCTGTCAACCTTGCCATGCGCAACAACATGACCGCCATCATCAGCCACCGCAGCGGTGAGACCGAGGACACCACCATCGCCGACCTCGTTGTGGCCATGAACGCAGGTCTCATCAAGACCGGCTCTGCCAGCCGCACCGACCGCATCTGCAAATACAACCAGCTCATGCGCATCGAAGAAGGCCTCGGCGACCAGGCCTACTACCTCGGCAAGGACTTCAAATTCCTAAAGAAGTAAGTTTTTTTACACAAAAAAAAGAAAGCCTTCCATTTTACTTGGAAGGCTTTTTTATTTACCAATCTCAAAACTCCTCGCGGCGTTTGGAGTCCATGAGAATGGTGACGGGGCCGTCATTGACGAGGGCCACCTGCATGTCGGCGCCGAAGCGCCCGGTCTGCACCTCGTGGCCGAAAAGCGTCGAGAGCCGCTCCACAAAACGTTCGTAGAGCGGCTCTGATATTTCCAGACGTGCGGCATGGATGTAGCTGGGTCGGTTGCCCTTGCGTGTAGAAGCCATCAAGGTGAACTGGCTGACCACCAGCAAGCCACTGTCTGGCACGTCGGTTATCGGCAGGTTCATCACACCGTCGGCATCGTCGAAGATGCGCATCTTGACCACCTTCTGACAGAGGTACTCGATATCCTCGTCCGTATCGTCCTCGCCTATGCCGACAAGAATCATCATGCCGCGACCTATACGGCTTTTCTCCACGCCCCCGATAGTCACCGAGGCCTCCAGCACACGTTGTATTACCAGTCTCATTGTTCGATGATGGAGAGTTTTGCGAATTTGAGCATCAGCTGCTTCTGGCCAACGCCCTCGAAGAAGACGGTGGCTTTGCGCGAGTCGCCAGTGCCTTCGACGGCCTGCACCGTACCTGCGCCGAACTTGTCGTGCTGCACCTTCATGCCAGGCATGATGGCGCCTATCTGCGCCGGTGTGTTGGTCACAGAGGGGCCGCGGTGGACGGTGGGCTGCGGCGTGGCCTTCTTCTTGAATGTCGACTGCTCCGGCTGCGGCTTGCCGATATTGAAGAACGAACGCGGCATACCAGGTTGCGCAAAGCTGCGGCGAGCCGGCATCTCCATGTATTGCGGATCTATCTCCTCCACAAAGCGGCTCACCTCACCGCCAGTCTGCTGTCCGTTGTGGTAACGCGTCTGTGCGTAGCTGAGGGTCACCTGCTTTTCGGCTCGTGTGACGGCCACATAGAACAGGCGGCGCTCCTCTTCAAGCTCGGCACGGCTGGTGGCCAGAAACGATGGGAAAAGCTGCTCTTCCATACCTACTACATAGACGTAGGGGAACTCCAGACCCTTGGCGGCATGGATGGTCATCAGGCTCACCTTGTCGGCGTCTTTGTCTTTATCTTTGTCTTCGCTGGTGTAGAGCAACACCTGCTGCAGGTACTCGTCGAGGGTGCGCATGGGTTTCTCCTGCTGGTCTGTCTGGTCGCTCTCGTCTGACTGACGCTCTTCTTCGCAGAATTCCTGCACACCGTTGAGCAACTCGTCGATGTTCTCTATGCGTTCGGCACTCTCTGGGTCGTCTTCTTCGCGCAGGGCCTTGACTATGCCGCTGGCGTAGACAATCTGCTTGGCAAGCGTGAAGGCGTCGACCGTCGCCACCTGTGACTCAAAGCGCTTGATCATAAACACGAACTCGGTTATCTTCTGCACAATGCCGCTGCCTATGGGCAGGCCGAAGGTCTGTATGTTCTCCAGCACAGTCCAGATGCTGATGTCGTTGTCGGCGGCGGCCACGCGAATGCGGTCCATAGTGGTCTGTCCGATGCCGCGAGCAGGATAGTTGATGATTCGCACAAGGCTCTCGTCGTCGTGAGGATTGACGGCCATGCGCATATATGCCAGCACGTCTTTCACCTCGCGACGACCGTAGAACGAAAGGCCTTGGTAGATGCGATACGGTATGTTCATGCGCCGCAGCGAGTCTTCGACGGCACGCGAGAGCGAGTTCTGCCGGTAGAGGATGGCAAAGTCGCGGTAGTCGGCATCGTCGGCCAGGCGGTAGTTCATTATCGAGTCGGCCACCTGCGCCCCTTCGTCGCGCTCGTCGCTGGCTCGTATGAGCCGTATACGGTTGCCCTCGCCGTTGTCGCTCCACAGCTCTTTCTGTATCTGGTCGCGGTTGCGGCTGATGATACTGTTGGCCGCATTGACGATATTCTTCGTCGAGCGGTAGTTCTGCTCCAGTTTGAAGAGCTGCATCTGCGGGTAGTCGCGCTTGAAGTTGAAGATGTTTTGTATGTTGGCTCCGCGGAAAGCGTAGATGCTCTGCGCATCGTCGCCCACAACGCAGATGTTCTGCTGCCGCGCGGCCAGCTTTTTCACAATGAGGTACTGCGCATAGTTGGTGTCCTGATACTCGTCGACCATGATGTAGTGGAACCTCTGCTGGTATTTGAGCAGCACATCGGGGAAATCGCGCAGCAGCACATTCATGTTGAACAGCAGGTCGTCGAAGTCCATCGAGTTCGAGTTGTGCAGGCGCTGGTCGTACATGGTGTATATCTGGCCTATGGCGGGACGCTTGGCGTCCTGGTCGGTCTGGTATATTTCGGGGTTCTCCATGTAGTCTTTGGGCGAGAGCAGGTTGCTCTTGGCCATCGAGATGCGCCCCATGACGTAGGAAGGTTTATAGGCCTTGGGGTCGAGATTGAGCTGCTTTACAATCTGCTTGATGGCGGCCTTCGAGTCGTCGGTGTCGTAGATGGTGAAGCTGCTGGTATATCCCAACTTTGTAGCCTCGGCGCGCAGCACGCGTGCAAAGACCGAGTGAAAGGTGCCCATCCAAAGGTTGCGTGCCTCGCCACCCACAAGCTTGATGATGCGTTCTTTCATCTCGTTGGCGGCTTTGTTGGTAAAAGTCAGAGCCAAGATATGGAACGGATCAACCCCCAACTCCATCAGGTGGGCTATGCGGTAGGTCAGCGTGCGCGTCTTGCCGCTGCCGGCGCCGGCTATAATCATCACGGGGCCGTCGACACATGCCGCCGCCTCGCGTTGCGGTTCGTTCAGTTGGTCAAGTAGTTCGCTCATATATGCTTGCTTGTTTGAGGGTGCAAATTTACGAATTTTTATCCATTCCCCACACATTTTATTCCCTTTCCAGGGATTTATTTCATCTACCCGACACCTCCACCTCGTCTATCATCAGCCACGAGGGGTGGCCGGCATAGGGGTGCCACACGGGCAGCAAAGGCTGACAGGCAAGGCGCAGGCGAACAAAGTGGACCTTCTTGGCCCCACGGCTGAGGCTGAGTGTGTAGCGCAGGCGGCGACTGTCGTTCTGCAGGTCGGCGGGCGGGTTGGCCAATTCGAGGTCTTTCCATGGGCTCCAGTTGTGTCCGTCGATGCTCCACTGCGCTTCGACCCCAAGCGGTCGCACAACCCAGTCGGCTGGGCTGTGGCATGCGCCAAGAGCGACAAGGCCCAAGTCGGCATAGGTGTCGAGGGTCACGGTGAGCACGATGGTGTCTTTGCCTGCAAAACCGACCCAGCCGTGCTGCCAGTCGCCACTGACGGCGCGGCGTCCGTCGCAGAGTATCTGCGGGAAGCCCTTCTCATAGGGAGCCGAAGGCTGTACAGAGGCGGTAATGGCTTTGACGGGCAGCGATTTTGCATCGTCGGCGGGCAGCGGTTGCTGCAGGTCGGGATGCTGACGAAAGGGTTCAATGGATGGGTCGGAGCCCGTCGGGTCTAAGATGAAACGGTAAGTGTAGCTGCTGTCGCCACTGATGATGTAGGGGTCGGCCACTCCGGGGCCGCAGGTGGCGGTGCCAAGGCCTGCAGCGCGGTGGTCTACTGTGATGGTGAAGAACGGTTCTGGCTCGCCCACTTGATTCCACCGGCGGGCAGCGGTGATGGTGCTGTCGGTCCAACGGCGCACGCTGAATCCCAAGGGCGACTGCTCCTGTGGACTGACAACTGTCAGATGGCAGCCTTCGCCTCCGAAGCGCACCCAGCGGGCCTCACGGCGTCCCTGCTCCTGCGGCACCACATATTGTGGCTCGGCAAGCTCGGCAAGCGTCTTGTACCATCGCCCCACGCGCTGCGCACTGCGGCGGTCGGGATATGCCTCGCGGATGTTGCCATAGAAAGAGGCCGAGGAGAAAATCGCCGTGTCCAATCCCAGCTGCAGCCCCAACATGGGCAGCGTGCTGAAATGGCCTCCGGGCACTACCTGGTAGCTCAGCTGAACCTGTCCGGCCGGGTTGGCTTGCAGTATTTGTTTTATGCGCAGCGTGGCACCGTCGGGTGTGCTGAGGCGCAGGAGCATCGAGAGGTTGAATTCACCCTCTGTGTCACGGTTCTCCACCCACGGCCCCCAAGCCAAGCACTCGGCCTGGAGCTTGTCGAGCCCTTGCCAGGCACGCGCTCCACGCGAGTCTACAAGGTCGTTGTCGGTGGGCGGACGCCAGAAATGCCACCGCAGCGGCGCCGACAACAGTTCGCGCCCATGGTAGCTGTAAGAGGTTATGGCTCCGTCGGCAAGGCTGACAACGAGAGAAAATTCTTTGTTCTCTATGCGGACGGAGCGTTTGTCGGCTGTATAACGAATGTCGTAGTCGAGCGCACATCGCTTCACTGTCGCCTTCGTGCCCGGCACCACAGCATTGCCGCGGCCACGGGTGTATACGGCCTCGACCTCGGCGGCGTGGGGGTGAGGGGTGCGGTCGCCGCTCAGGAGGCCATTGGCGCAGAAGTTGTCGTCGTCGTCGATGCCCGGCAACTCGCCCAGGTCGCCACCTGCGGCCCAATATGCAAGTGGTGGGCGTTCTCCATTCTCCGTTCTCCGTTCTCCGTTCTCAACCATGAACGTCTGGTCTACCCAGTCCCAAATGAAGCCACCCTGCAGCTGCGGATATTTGTCTATGGTGTCCCAATAGTCCTGCAGACCGCCCATGCTGTTGCCCATGGCGTGGCAGTATTCGACCATGATGTAGGGGCGCTTGTTCTTGGGATTGCAGGCATATTGCGAGAGGAACTGCACCGAGGGGTACATGATGCCTACGATGTCGGTGTTCCAATCGAGCTCGGCGCGCTCGTAGCTCACCGGGCGCGTGTTGTCTTTGCTTTTCAGGAAGCGGTAGGCTTCTTCGAAGCAGACACCATTGCCGCACTCGTTGCCGAGACTCCACACCACGACCGACGGATGGTTGCGGTCGCGCTTGTACATGTTGAAGATGCGGTCGAGTATAGGGTTGAGCCACTCTTTCTTTTTGGCCAGCGAATGCTCGCCGTAGCCCTGGGCATGGCTCTCCACGTTGGCTTCGTCCCATACGTAGAGACCCGCCGAATCGCAGAGGTCGTACCACAGCTCGTCGTCTGGATAGTGGCAGGTGCGCACAGCGTTGATGCCCATCTCCTTCATCATGGCTATGTCTTGCCGCATCTCGTCGGGTGTCACGTAGTGGCCGCCGTACATCGAGTGCTCGTGACGGTTCACACCGCGTATCTCCATCGGTTGCCCGTTGAGGCGCAGCTGCCCATTGTGTATGTCCACGTGGCGGAAGCCTATCTTCTTGGTGATGCGCTCAGTTTCGCGACCGGAGGCATCGCGCAGGGTTACGACAAGGTTGTAGAGCGCCGGAGTGCTGTCTGACCAGGGTTGTATGCTGGCATATCTCGATTGGTGCAGCGCGAACCAGTCGCCTTTGCTGAGTTTCACACCGTACCCGATGCCGTCTACAGCTATGCCGTTGAGATTATACAGGGCAAACGTCACAGAACCGTCTTGCACCTCGCGATTGAGGTCTACCATCACATCGAGCAGACCCGTGCGCCAATCGCCGGTGTCTATGTCGGCCACTATCTTCAGGTCGGTGATGTAGGTCTGCGGCACGCTGTAGAGCTCTACGTCGCGTGTGATGCCGCTCATGCGCCACATGTCCTGGCATTCCAGGTAGCTGCCGTCGCACCAGCGTATAACCTTGGCCACCACGCGGTTCTCGCCAGCCACGAGGTATCGTGTGATGTCCCATTCGGCCGGGGTCTTCGAGTCCTGGCTGTAGCCCACCTCGCGTCCGTTGACGTAGAGGTACATGGCCGACTTGACGGCGCCGAACTTGATGATGGTGCGGCGTCCCTGCCATGCGGCCGGCAGCGTGAAGGTGCGCATATACACGCCCACCGGGTTGTAGTCGGTCGGCGCGTAGGGCGGATTGCTGGCAAACTCATTCTTCATGTTGACGTACACCGGCACGCCGTAGCCCTGCAACTCCATGTTGCCCGGCACGCGGATAGAGTCCCACCGCTGCGGGTTGATGGTGGCCGACGCAGGATTGTCGAAGAAAGCGAAATGCCACGTGCCGTTGAGACTCATGCGCCACTGCAGCCCGTCGGGAATCACTCGGTCGTGGGGCTGCACCTTGTTCAGGCGGTAGACGTCAAGATTGTTCCAATATGGCTGAGCCGACGCCGTTGCAAGCGCCGCAAGCATGACTATAAACGCAAGTATCCTCTTCATAATTCAGGGTGCAAAGATACACATTTTTTGCCAATCGGAAAAAGTTTCGTAATTTTGCAGCCCGAAAACAAACTATGCAGGAAGGATTAGTCATACGAACCACCGGCAGTTGGTACAAGGTGTTATCAGCTACCGACTACCAACCAGCAACCGACACCGTCGATTGCCGTTTGCGAGGCAACTACCGTCTGCGAGGCAACAAGCAGACCAACCCCGTGGCCGTGGGCGACCGAGTGCAATTCGAATTGCAGGACGACGGCACCGGCGTAATCCACGAGGTGGCCGACCGCCGCAACTACATAGTACGCCGCGCCACCAAGCTCAGCAAGCAGACCCACGTCATAGCCGCCAACATCGACCTTCTGTGCGTCGTGGCCACCCTGGGCCTGCCGCGCACCTCCACCGGCTTTATCGACCGCCTGCTGGTCACCGCCGAAGCCTACCACATACCCGCCTGCGTGGTCTTCAACAAATGCGACCTTATGCAAGACCCCGACCTGCGCGCCGCGCAGGACGAGGTAGCCGCCATCTATCGCGATGCCGGCTATCCCGTGCTCGAAGTGTCGGCCCTCACAGGCAGCGGCATCGACGAGCTGATACGCACAATCGCAGGCAAGACGGTTCTCTTCAGCGGCCACAGCGGCGTGGGCAAGAGCGCCCTGCTCAACGCCATCAGCCCCGGCCTCGGCCTCAAGGTGGGCCAGATTTCAGACTGGAGCCTCAAGGGCAAGCACACCACCACCTTCGCCGAAATATTCCCCGTCCAACTTTCAAATTCCGACTCCCGACCTTCAACTTTCCTCATCGACACACCGGGCATCAAAGAGTTCGGCATGGTCGACTTCACACCGCAGGAGCTCTCGCATTTCTTTCCCGAGATGCGCCGCGTGCTCCACGACTGCCACTTCTCCAACTGCACCCACCGCCACGAGCCGCAGTGCGCAGTGAAAAAGGCCGTCGACGACGGCCTCATCAATGCGGAGCGCTACCACAATTATCTCAATATTATCGAAGGCATCGAAGACGAGGCCTAACGCCAACGCAGCGTCTCGACCAGATGGTCCATGTCCTGCTGTATGTATTCAAGTATGGGCGCCAGCGAGTCGTTGTTGGGGGCCTTGTTCAAGAACAACGCGCCGCGCAGGTAGTGGTGCTTGCGGTCGGTGGCCCAGAACTGGTAGGTCGACGCCACATTGCGCCCTTTCAGGCGGTAGGTCAGGGCGTATACGTCGGCGTCGGGGTTGTTGTAGGCCTGCTCCTCTATGCCCGAGGTGAACTGGTAGTGTTTCTCGAGCATGCGCATCGAGGTGTCGGTCTGGCCGCGCAGGTCGGCCGAGTCGCGCAGGCGCTTGTAGGTGAGGAACACCACGCCGTCCCACTGCGGGTAGTAGAGGTCGACCCACGTATCGCCCTTGGGGGCATCTTTCTCTGTCCATTCGATGCACTTGTTGGCCTCGAAAGTGAAGGGGAAGGTCTTGGTGTAGCCCGTGAGGGCTATCGAGGTGTCGCCGTCGGGCCAAACCATAGTGTCGCCGGGATTGGCGCGCATGGTGTCAAGCAGGAAGTACTCGTGCTCCGGCATGTCGATGCGCAGGTAGGCCACCGGCTTGGGCGAATAGTCGCCACCACCGCAGCCCGCAAACGCCGCCGCAGCCACAAAGGCCATCAGTATATGTCTAATATTCACAAGCTTTAAACTTTAAACTTTAAACTTTAAACTTTATTTCGTATCTTTGCGGCGTGAACCGCATCAGTCATTTTCTCCGTGCCAAGACGCAGTACAACCTGCATTCGCCCTTGGTCTTCAGGCTCTACACCGAGGCGCTCTTCTCGCGTGCCCCGGGTCGTGGCCGCTCTTTCGAGGATGTCGTCTGGCGCCTCGAGCAGTACTACGGTCTCCCCCACTCTCAGTTCTCCGCACCCCGCGCTCCGCTCTCTACGCCCGACGGCGAGATGCTCGTCGTCGACCGGCCCCACCACGACGAGGCCTCGTGGCAGGCTCTCTGCGCCGACCCTCGCTATCAGGTCACCCTCGACCTCTACCGCTGCGGCATCTGCATCGCCAACCCGCGTCTCTCGCGGCAGCATTTCATTCTGCGCTAACCCATGTTGCGCCCGTCGAGCATCGGCACAAAACTGTAGGTGCCGAATTTCTCAATCTTCCATTCGTCGCGGCTCTCGCCCTCTTTGGTTATGCGCAGCATCTCCTGCTCCTCCTCGCCGAGGGGTATGACCATGATGCCGCCCGTCTTGAGCTGAGCCATCAAGGCCGACGGTATCTCGGGGGCGCCGCAGGTGACAATGATGCGGTCGTACGAGCCGCTGAGACCCTGGTAGCCGTCGCCGAGGAAGCAACGCGCCTTGAAGCCCTCCTCGGCCAGCAGCTTGCGCGTCTGCTCGTAGAGGCCTTTCTGGCGCTCGATGGTGAACACCTTGGCGCCCATGGTGCAGAGCACCGCCGTCTGGTAGCCGCTGCCGGTGCCTATCTCAAGCACCTTCATGCCGCGCTTGAGCGCAAGCAGCTGGCTCTGCATGGCCACCGTAGAGGGGTGCGAGATGGTCTGCTCGCAGCCTATCTTCAGCGCGCGGTCGTCGTAGGCATAGGTGTCCAATGCGCCAGCCAGAAACCAATGGCGCGGCACCTCGCCCATGGCCTGCAGCACCGCCTCGTCGGTGATGCCTTTCTTGCGCAGGTCGGCCACCATCTGCTGCCGCAAACCTTTTTGTTTGTAGGTGTCTTGTCTCACTTCATTTATTTTTTGGGGAGTTCAGGAAGTTAAAGGAGTTCAGGACAAATGTCATTATTATCCATTGAGAGCATTGTTGTTTACAATCCCCTCACAATACAGCATCAACATCCGGCTCGCATCCTCAAGCTTTGAGTACAAATCTTCATACTGCTCAATGGAGACAAATCCCAAGTCTCTCGACAATTGATGTGCTTTCTGCCATGCTACGACACTCTCAAACTTATAGGTTTTCATGAGCTTTCGGTATTGTCTTGAACTACCTGAACTACTTGAACTACCTGACTTTTACGCCTCCTCTATTCCCTGAAATGCCTGTGCGCGCAGAGTGATGGTGGTGCTCTGCGGGGTGACCATCACCGCTGGCATGCCCTCTTCGGTGACGTGGCCTATGATGTGCACCTCCTTGAGGTCTTTCACTTTCTCATAGTCTTTCTGGCTGATGGCAAAGAGCAGCTCATAGTCTTCGCCTCCGTTCAACGCACAGCTTACGGGCAGCATGTTCTTGCTCATCTCCGAGCACACGCGCGAAGTCTGGTAGTCGATCGGCAGGTGCTCTTCGTAGACCTCGCAGCCGCAACCCGAAGCGCGGCAGATGTGGAGCAGGCTGTCGGCCAAGCCTTTGCTGACGTCGGTCATAGCCGTAGGCACCACACCTTTGTCGGCCAGCATGCGCACGATGTCCATACGCGGCTCGGGCTTCAGGAAGCGCTCGAGCACATAGTCGTAGCCGTCGAGGTCGGGTTGGAAGTTGGGGTTGGCCTGATAGGTGACCTTCTCGCGTTCGAGTATGAGCAGTCCGGCATAGGCCGAGCCGAGGTCGCCGCTGACGCACAGCAGGTCGTGCAGTTTGGCGCCGCGACGGTAGGTGATGCGGTTTTCGTCGACCTCGCCCACGGCGGTGACGCTCAGCACCATGCCGCTGCGCGAGGTGCCGGTCTCGCCGCCCGCCAGGTCCACGTCGTAGCGCTGGCAGCAGAGGCGAAGGCCTGCATAGAGCTCGTCGAGGGCCTCGACCGAATAGCGATTGCTGACGCTGATGCTCACCAGCAGCTGGCGCGGCGTGCCGTTCATGGCGGCTATGTTGCTTATGGCCACGGCAGCGGCTTTGTAGCCCAGATGCTTCAGGGGGGTGTACATCATGTCGAAGTTGACACCCTCGGCCAGGGTCTGCATGCTCACAAGCGTCTTGCGCGACCCCTGGCCTATGACGGCGCAGTCGTCGCCCACACCATTGACGGTGCCGACATTACGCGGCTCGAAGTCGGAAGTCAGTCTCTCTATCAGCGGCACCTTGCCCATGTGGCTTATCTCGGTGCGCCCTTCTTGGTATTCTAATTGTTCTTGCATAATTATTACGTTTGGGAGTGCAGGGAGTGCAGGGAGTGCAAGGAGTGCAAGACGAATGTATCGTCTCTTACACGACACGCACCCTCACTCCTCACGATTTTATTCCTGCATTGTTTAAAACGCCATTACTGTACATAACGATAAACTTGCTCGCTTCTTCCGACACCGTCCGTAATTTCTCATACTGTTCCATGGTTATATACCCCAAATCTCTCGCGAGAATTATGTAATCTTTACATTCCGACATACTACCCTCAGAAGTGTTGAAGAATCGTAATTTATCAGCCTTGCCGAGCTTCTTGTAGCCTTCGGCGAAATTAGCCTCGATAGAGACTGCCGCACGCCTGAACTGCGACGTCAGGCCGAAACGCTCGTCGTCAGGGAAGCCCCTGGTTATCTCGTAGACAAGCAAGACGAAAGCGTGTGCTTTCTGCCAGGCTATAACATTTTCAAAACTTTGCGTCATATCCATTCGTCTATTCACTATTGTCTTGCACTCCCTGCACTCCTTGCACTCCACAATTCATGCATCAGTATTCCGGCGGCCACCGAAGCGTTGAGGCTCTCGGCGGTGCCGCCACGGTTGGGTATGAGCACAGGATGCGTCACCTGCGCCATGGCCGCGGCACCGATGCCGCGGCTCTCGTTGCCGATGAGGAGCACGGAGTCGGCCGCCGGCAGCTCGACCTCGGGCAGCGGACGTCCGCCAAGCGAGGCACCGTAGACGGGCTTGCCGCAGGCAGCCAGCCACTGCGGCAGGTCTACATACTCGACCCGCGTGCGGAAGATGGCGCCCATCGAAGCCTGCACCACCTTGGGGTTGTAGCAGCTCACGGTGTCGCGGCTGCACACCACATGGCGTATGCCGAACCAGTCGGCAGTGCGCAGCATGGTGCCCATGTTGCCGGGATCCTGTATGTGGTCCAGGGCCAGTATCTTTCCGCCCCCGGCGCTCAGCTCTCTCCGCTCCACCAGCATCCACACACGGTTGGGACTCTTGAAACCCGAAAGACGTTCCAGCTCGGCATCGCTCACCTCATAAAATTCCCCACCCCTGTCCTTAAACTCTAAACTTTCGGCTTCAAACTCTCCGGTGGCACACACCACCCTCACCGCAAAGCCCGACCGCAACGCCTCGGCGCACATCTTGGGTCCTTCGACAACAAAGACCGCCTCCTCGTCGCAGCGGCGCTGCTGTCGGTAGGCGGCCAATTCCTTCAGTTTATTTTTGCTTATCAATTCCTTTGCTATTACTCTGCCACTTTTTTACTCTGTCACTCAGCCACTCTTCCACTCTTTCACTCAGTCACCCTGTCACTCTGTCACCCTACAACTCGATATACATATTGTTTTCCTGAGCCAGGCGGCGCAGATTGATGATGGCGTAGCGCATGCGGCCGAGGGCCGTGTTGATGCTCACCCCCGTGCGGGCTGCAATGTCCTTGAAGTCGCACTTGCCATAGTGACGCAGTATCACCACGCGGCGCTGCTCCGGAGGAAGCATCTTCACCAGCTTGCGTATGTTCTGGCTCGTCTGCTTCTTCATGATGGCGTGCTCAGCGTTCTCGTCGGGAAATTTCAGGTTGTCCAGCACATCGCTCTCCGGACGGTTGGGCACCAACGGCATCTTGTTGTTGCGCCGGAAATGATCAACGATGAGGTTGTGCGCGATGCGCATCACCCAATGCACGAACTTGTTCTCGTCCTTGTAGGTGCCGCTCTTGATGGTGAGCACCACCTTGTAGAACGTGTCCTGGAAGATGTCGTCGGCAGTTTCCTTGTCTTTCACCACCGAGAAAATGTAGCCGTACACTTTGGCTTGGTAGCGCTCGAGCAGCACGTCAAAGCAGGCGGTGTCACCCTCTTGGTAGCGAGTGATAAGCTCATTGTCTGTCAGCTGTCTAATCTTTACATCTATCATATCCTCTGATGTTTAGAGTTTGTAACTGATAGTAGTTTTCTCGATAAACTGCGTTTTTATTCGACTTGAATTCGACTGCAAAAATACACATTTTTTTTAATATGCAAGCCAAAACTACGATTTTTTTTATTTTTTAGTATGTCGGGGTCAAAAAAAATTGCAAAAAAAACTCAGAAAAAGGCCAAAACGTAAGTCGCTTTAAATCAACATCACAATATGTACCTGTTCTGCCGTTGTACGATACATGTACGATATATGTACGATACTTGTACGATTGGCAATCGTACAAGTATCGTACATATATCGTACATGTAT
>JAZNSV010000020.1:0-2378 GCA_045591485.1 Bacteroidales bacterium
GTGTCCGGGGACTCACGCCCACGGCTATCCACTGTCGCCCCTGCGGGGCTCTCGGATTTGTCTTTATTGTGTCCGGGGACTCACGCCCACGGCTATCCACTGTCGCCCCTGCGGGGCTCCCTTTTCACGCCGAGTGTTTCCGGTGGAACACGATATTCCCCACGATGCCCCAGAAGTAGCGCCAATCGGTGGCTATGGGGTTCTGCAGGTAGGCTTCGAGGTAGCGGCGCTCGCTCTGCTGCACCTCCTCGATGGTCTCGGGCGTGTGGGCGTCGTAGTAGAACGGCGGCAGCAGTCCTGGCTTGGTGCGCGTGCGCAAGGCCTGCATCTCGGGCGTGTAGAGGCTGAAATACTGGCGGCTCAGCGGACGCACACCCACCAATTTCATGTCGCCGCGCAGCACGTTCCACACCATAGGCAGCTCGTCGAGCCACAGCCGCCTCAGCACCCGCCCTGCCTCGTTGACGCGGTAGTCGTCCTTGAACTTGCCACCACGCTCCAGACTCTGGTAGTGGTATACGTAGTCCTGTATGTATTCGGAGTAGGAGTACATCGTGCGGAACTTGTGCACCACGATTTCCTTGCCGCCAAGGCCTATGCGCCGCAAGTGTATGATGGGCGACCCGGTGGGCGCGGCATCGTCGATCGGAGCCTGCACCTTGCGGGCCACTACGACGAACTCGCCGCTGCTGAACCCCTCGTCGACCACCTCGAAGCCGGCGCGGTAGATGCGGCCCAGCACCTCGACGCGGTTGAACGAGCGGTTCTTGCCGTCGGTTGCCGCAAAGTAGAGGCCGCGGGTGAGCCGCAGCTTGGGACACACGCGGTGCCACAGGTAGCTGGTCAGCGCCATCACATGGCGCACACCCCACGGATAGCGTTCGTCAATCAGCTTGCGCTTGAGCGCGGCGGTCATCGTGTGGCACACCATATAACCTCCATCGGCCATGGCCACGTTGGCGGCATACAGAAACTCGTCGAGGGCCTCGATGGTGTGGAGCGGACGCAGCACATAGAGCAGCTTGGGACGCAGTCCATCCAGGCGGTAGCCGAGGGCCTCGGGGGTCCGTGTGGTCAGCGGCAGGGCGGCCATACCGTCGGTGAGGTTGCCCGGCGTCTCGACCCACCGCAGCAGGCTGCGCGTGTCCATGGACCTCGTCGTCTCGATGGCATGGCGCACCTCGGGGTCGGCTATGGCGTCGACCGAGAGCTTGGCTCCCTCGCGGCTGCCTCGTTCGGTGTAGGCAGACGCGTCGTCGATCTCATATTGCAGACGGAACAATCCCTTTTTCATTTGAAGTCACTCTACAACTCTCTCCAGCAGCGAGGGGTGGATATAGGTTGTGGCCACTGCCACGACGCCTGTGATGGCGATTACCAGTCGGCGGTCGCGCTTGATGCGTTTGATGCGGCCTTCGGCGCCCTTGAAGGGGCCGCCGGTGACGCGCACACGGTCGCCTTCGTGATATTCGGGCCGGTCGTCGCCCAGCAACTCCAGACCGTCGCGTCCGGCGGTGACCACGAAGCGGAACACCTCCATCTCGCTGTCGCGTATGGGTGCCGGAGCGGTGCCTTCGGCATTGTAGTAGGCCCACGCATAGGGGCGGTGCCCGTCTACGAAACGCCGCAGGTCGGCCTCGGAGCAGCGCAGAAAGAGCAGGGTGCCGATGATTTCGGTCGGCGCGAAAAAATCCCAGCCTTCCTCGCGGCAGTCGACTATCAGCTGCTGCAGGCGCGCACGCCTTATTCTGAGCGCGAACCAGTGTCTATCGTCCAAAGTCGTAGCAGTGTGCGGTTTTTTTGATGGTATGCATCTTGTTGCGAAATCCGTGGTGCAACACTCCCCCTTCTCCACCCGTACAGATGGATCGCCTCGGGGGTTCGTCAGTCTTTCGGTGTTCTGACCCACGGACTTCCCTATCGCAGGGAAGTTGCCGCAACCTTTTGAATGTCAGCATAAAGCACATGGCAAAACACACAACATCCATCTGCAAAGATACAAAACATTTTTATACTACGCAAATTATATTTTTATTATCACGTACCAGCGTTCCAACTCTCTCATGTTCCAAACCCCAAGCCGGACCCTGTCCCCCACCCTGCTTTCTTGCACCGAATTGCATCCCCCTCATCCGCGCCGGTTTTGTTTTTCGCAACACGCTTCTTCACATCAGAAAAAAAAGTCATGGGGACACCTTCCATTTTTAACAAACTTTAACACCAAACAACGCTCAAAAGCCGATTTTGGACTGCTTTGGCAGAGGTTTTCTTCGGCCGTTGTACGATACATGTACGATATATGTACGATACTTGTACGATTGGCAATCGTACAAGTATCGTACATATATCGTACATGTATCGTACAACGGGTATAGGGG
>JAZNSV010000021.1:0-7331 GCA_045591485.1 Bacteroidales bacterium
GTCCGCGCTGCGAGGCCGAGGTGCGCTATCTAGAGAACGCCCTGGCCGACCGCCTGCGGCTGGGCAAGGTGGCCACCGTCGCCGGTCTTGCCTTGGGCCTCGCCGCCACCACGGCGCAGGCGCAGACTCCAGTGCAATCCACGCCTATACCAGATAGTATAACTCGTCATGAGAATTTAGTAGAAGGAGAAATTGACGAAGAAGATAACCTTTTTATAGAAGTTGAAAATGACCCCGAGTTTCCTGGGGGGATAGAGGCACTGTATAAGTTTATCCAAGACAATTTAAAGTATCCTCAAATGGCACTGGAGAATGGCATACAAGGCAAAGTATATGTCACTTTCGTCGTGGACACCACAGGGGAAATCGTCAATCCACGTATTCTTCGTGACATCGGCGGTGGATGCGGAGCAGCGGCTATACGCATAGTAAAATCCATGCCACGCTGGACACCCGGCAAGATAAGTGGCAAGGTGGTTCCCATGCAGTTCAACTTGCCCATTACATTTACACTGCCCGCCGACCGACCACGAGTCATCGAAGGCATGGCTCCAGCGGTGCAAGTGGAGACAATAGACACCACCCCACTGATAGAAGTAGATAATCCACATTCCCCAACCCAACAGATGGAACGTGAGGGTGTGAAAGTCATCGTGCGCTGACACAATATTTTCCAACCGTTTACGGGAAAACAACATTATGATAAATGATAACACGATGACCCACGGGAAGAACATCTGCAACCAGTTGAAAGAGGTCCGCAAGCGCATTGCGGAGGAGAATGACATACCTCTGGAAATAGAGGAGTGCAGCTACAAGGGCGAGTGCCGCGGCACCTGTCCGCGCTGCGAAGCCGAGGTGCGCTATCTGGAGAACGCCCTGGCCGACCGCCTGCGGCTAGGCAAGGTGGCCACCGTCGCCGGCATAGCTCTTGCTTTGGCAGGTTCGGCCTCTGCACAAGACACAACTGGAGTACACATCTCATGCCCAGACATACAGGTAATGATGCCGACTATCGACACAGTAGGGCGTGAGATGATCACCCTTCGGGGCACAGTAGTCGACAGCAAGACAAAGGAACCGATACCATTCTGCAATGTCGTCGTCAAACAAGACGGCAAAACAGTAGGTGGTGCCACCACCGACTTTGATGGCATATTCTCCATGCGTTTGCCCGTGGGGGTGTATGACATATCCACATCATTCATTGGCTACGCCACCCACCTGCGGATGGGCGTGCAGCTAAAAGAGGACAAGGATGAGACCATCCTCCTCGAATCGAGTGCCATCCCATTGGGGTTGATGATGGTTGTAGGAATGCCTGAATCAAAATACCCCATTATTGAAATCGATCCTTACGGTCCAACCCAACAGATGGAGCGCGAGGGTGTGAAAGTCATCGTGCGCTGACACAATAATTTCCAACCGTTTACGTTATCCAGGAAACAACTTTAAGATGAAAGAATACAGCACAAACGACACTCCACTGCCATCGGCCAACGAACCTGGGGTCGCGTATGCGCGTCTGTTGCCTGAGCAACACGCAGTAGCAAACATGCAAGCCGAGATGAAACGCAAAGGACGCATGACGGTGGACGAGTTCTGCAACATGCTACACCATTACGTCGACGAGTATTATGACAGTGTACAAGGTTGAGATAGACCAGTCGGTGCATGAAGACGTGGAGGAGCTGAAACGTTTTCTGCGTTCTGTTATGTCTCGCGAAGGTGCTCACCGATATATCGAAGCCTTGTACGGCGAGATAATGTCGCTCTCTGTTTTCGCTGACTGCTTCGGCGATAGCCGTTCACAGACCATCCGAGCCATACACCCTCACGCTCGCCGCATGGTGTCACGCAATCGTAAATACGTATATGTTTTCCACATCGAGGAAGATGTTGTTGTAATCGACCGCATCCTCAATGCCAAAATGATAACACGATGACACACGGAAAGAACATCTGCAACCAATTGAAGGAGGTCCGCAAGCGCATTGCGGAGGAAAATGACATACCTCTGGAGACAGAGGAGTGCACCTACAAGGGCGAGTGCCGCGGAACCTGTCCGCGCTGCGAGGCCGAGGTGCGCTACCTGGAGAACGCCCTGGCTGACCGCCTGCGGCTGGGCAAGGTGGCCACCGTCGCCGGTCTTGCCTTGGGCCTCGCCGCCACCGCGCAGGCGCAGGCTCCGCAGACCGACACAAGGCCTATGCAGGACACTACTGAGAACCACAAGGCCGAATGCTGCGGTATGCTGAAAGGCACAGTCATCGACATCAAAACCAACGAGGTTATGCCCTTTTGCAAGGTTACGCTGATGCAGGACGGGAAACAAGTGAGGGTCGCAGTTACAGATTTAGATGGCGTTTACATCATTAAGCCGTTGTGCTATGGTAAATATTCCATTGAGATACGCTATCCTGGATATAAGCCCTTGGATAGCGAGGTGGAAATAGCAACGGCGGGCTACACAATCTTAGATGTTTCACTTGAATATAGTGGACATGCCTTGTCACCGGTTGAAATTGAAGCGGAGGGGAATGATAATTACGATTTCCCAGTGATAGGCGAGATACAGGTGACGCCGCTGCCCGGCACTCCTGCCAGCGAGCCAGGCGACCAACCACAGCGCATCGAGGCGCTCACACCACTGCCCGGAAACGAGCCACAATTGATTGGCGGCATCGGTCATCAGACCATCGATGATGTACGAGGAGGTGCTGTGGAGGCTGTACGCGTCGGTCCACGCCTTATTGTTGTCGAACCCAAGGAACCAAGCCTATGAACCACGGCAAGAATATATGCAACCAGCTGAAAGAGGTGCGCAAGTGCATCGCCGAGGAGAATGATATACCTCTGGAGATTGAGGAGTGCACCTACAAGGGCGAGTGCCGCGGCACATGTCCGCACTGTCTGAAATCTGAGAAATAAAAGACGGGCTTCCGCAATGGAAGCCCGTCTTTTTTGTTTGGTATAATCTGGCTTATTCCTCGACGGGCTGCTCTGTGCCCTTCATGGCTATGCGTATTTTCTGTTCCAGCTCGTCGCAGAGCTCGGGGTTGTCGCGCAGCAATTGCTTCAGGGCTTCGCGACCCTGGGCCAGCTTGCTGTCGCCGTAGCTGAACCATGAACCGCTCTTGCGGATGATGTCCATGTCGACGCCCATGTCGATGATTTCGCCCACCTTCGAGATGCCTTCGCCGAACATCAGGTCGAACTCGCACTGGCGGAAAGGCGGAGCCACCTTGTTCTTGACCACTTTAACCTTCACGCGGTTGCCGATGTTCTGGTCGCCGTCTTTGATGGCCTGGATGCGGCGTATGTCGATGCGCACCGAGGCGTAGAACTTCAGGGCGTTGCCGCCGGTGGTGGTTTCGGGGTTGCCGAAGAGGACGCCTATCTTCTCGCGCAGCTGGTTGATGAAGATGCAGCAGCAGTTGGTCTTGCTGATGGCCGAGGTCAGCTTGCGCATGGCCTGGCTCATCAGTCGTGCCTGCAGGCCCACTTTGCTGTCGCCCATGTCGCCGTCGATTTCGGCCTTGGGGGTCAAGGCTGCCACCGAGTCGACCACGATGATGTCGATGGCGCCCGAACGTATCAGGTTGTCGGCAATCTCGAGGGCCTGCTCGCCGTTGTCGGGCTGTGCCATCAGCAGGTTGTCGATGTCGACGCCCAGTTTGGCGGCGTAGAAGCTGTCGAAGGCGTGCTCGGCGTCGATGAATGCTGCGGTGCCGCCTTTCTTCTGGCATTCGGCGATGGCGTGGATGGCCAGGGTGGTCTTACCGCTCGACTCGGGACCGTAGATCTCGATGACGCGTCCGCGCGGGAAACCGCCCACGCCCAGCGCCGTGTCGAGGCCGATGCTGCCCGTCGAGATGACGTCGAGCTGCTCCACCGGACGGTCGCCGAGCCTCATAATAGACCCCTTGCCGTAGGCCTTCTCAATCTTGTCAAGCGTGCTCTGCAGTATCTTCAACTTCTCTTGCTTCAGAGCCTCGGCGTCGTTCATTTCTTTTGCCATATTTGTTTAATTGTTTGATGATTAATATTATATAATTTCTTGTTTTCGGTGTGTCGAAAAGCAAAGATACGCAACTTGGCCGAAACCGCCAAATTTATTTTTCAACATTTATGTGCGTGTGGCTTACTTCTTGAGCAGGACCCATGCCAGATATATCATGAGGCCCAGCAGGCCGAGGCTGAAAAGCCAGGGGGCTGCTATCGACACGAGGCCCAGCAGTCCAAGTATTATCAGCAGGCGTGCCGCCAGGCGCTTGTTTGGCGGCATGGCCTGCCAGGCGGCGTTGCGGCCTGCGCGCATGGCCTGCCATTTTGGCAGCACGCGTTGGTTCCACCATTCGCCAAGCCGACCCATCGGGTTGCCTTTCTGGTCGACGGCTTCGGCCCGCGTCACGGGTATTTCCTTCACCGCCACCTTGATGGTCTTCGAATAGCTTTTGCCCACCACCCATGCTGTCATGGTCAGGTGTGTCTTGCCTTTCGAGCGGTTGAGCCTGAAGCGCTTGGTGCCGCTTTTCTCCAGCGGCAGCACGGTGGCTTTGTAGCCGTTGTCGATGCTCAGCTCTACGCGGTCGGCATCGGCGCAGTTCCAGTTAATCTCTATCACTTCGCCTTCGGTGAGCGAGGTGCGGTCGGTGGTGAATGTCATCTTGTCCATTTCTTCGGTGGTTAGTGGCCAGTGGTCAGTGGTTATATTGCAATTTGCATGCCAAGCGGGCCACCGGATGCTAATAGTCGAAAATGATGCGCCCTTCGGCCATGTGCGAGTCGACTCCGTATGTGGTGCGTATGTTGTCGGGCGTCAGTCCGGCGGCTATGGGGCCGTGGTAGAGCGCGGAGCCTTGGTGGAGCAGCAGCAGGCGGTCGCAGAACTGCAGGGCCAGGTTGAGGTCGTGGATGACGATGAGGATGGTTTTTTCTGTGGCTTTGCGCAGCAGGCGCATGACGTCGAGCTGGTGCGCGATGTCGAGGTTCGACACCGGCTCGTCCATCAGCAGCACGGGCGTTTGCTGTGCCAGCGCGCGGGCAATCATGACGCGTTGCAGTTCGCCGCCACTCATCTGTCCCGGCTTGGCGAAGCGCAGGTGCCAGGTGCCCGTCTGCCGCATGCATTGCTCCACGATGTCCCAGTCGGCCTGGCTTTCGTTCTGCAGTCGGCGCTGGTAGGGGTTGCGGCCCATGAGCACGGTTTCGAAGGCCGAGAATTCGAAGTCGGTCTGCGCCTGCTGGCGCACGAAGGCCACCTTCTGAGCTAGGGCACGCGGGGTGTAGTCTTGCACGCGCTTGTTGTCGATGAGCACTTGTCCGCCGCTGGGCTGCAGCAGGCCGCCGATGCAGCGCAGCAGGGTGGTCTTGCCGCACCCGTTGGGGCCCATCACCGCCGTGATGCAGCCCGGCTCGATGCCGGCGCCGACGTCGTGCAGTATTTCTTTGTCGCCAAAGCCCACGGTGATATGTTGCAGTTCGATCATCAGTAGGATTTCTTGTTTTTGTAGAGCAGGTAGATGAAGAGCGGAGCACCGATGATGGAGGTGATGCTGCCCACCGGCAGCTCGGCGGGGCGGAGAAGGTAGCGCGCCAGGGTGTCGCAGACGAGCACGAACAGTGCGCCGCAGAGCATGGAGTAGGGGACCACCTTGCGGTTGTCGGGGCCCGCCACGAGGCGCACGGCGTGGGGCACGATGAGGCCCACGAAGCCTATGACGCCGCACGAGCTGACGGCGAAGGCCACCATCAGCGTGGTGAAGAGCAGCAGCACCCGCTTGACGCGCTCTACGTCGACGCCCATGCTCTGCGCCGCCTCGCTGCCGGCCAGCAGCAGGTTCAGGTCGCGCCCGTACCACAGCACCACGCCGATGCCCACGGCGGCCACCGGGGCGGTCAGCGCCACGTCGGTCCACGACGCGCTGCCGAACGAACCCATGGTCCAGAAGATGATGCTGTCCATCTTCTCCTGGTTCAGGACCATGAGGAACGAGATGAGGGCCGAGATGAGCAGCGTCAGGCACACGCCGGTGAGCAGCAGGGTGGTGGTGTGCATGCGGTTGCCGATGGAGGCTATGCGATAGATGAGCCACACGGTGAACAGGGCCGCGGCGAGGGCCAGTCCGCTCACCCCCCAGAGGGTGGCTTCGAGGCCGAGCAGTATGGCCACGGCCGCACCGAGCGAGGCTCCGCTGCTGACGCCCAGCACGTAGGGGTCGGTCAGGGGGTTGCGGAAGATGCTCTGGTAGGCTGCGCCGCAGACGCTCAGCACCGCGCCCACCACGACGCTCAGCAGCACGCGCGGCAGGCGCAGCGGCAGGAGTATGCGCTGCAGCCACTCGCGGTTCCACTCCACGTCGACGGCTCCCAGCAGACAGCTGCCAGCCATGGCCGCCAGCAGCAGCACGCCGAGCAGCAGCATGATCCATGGATTGGCCCTCCCGCTGCGTTTCATACGGCGAGTACGTCTTTCATGGTGTAGACCCCGGCTTTGGCCTTGGCCAGCCATTCGGCGGCCACCACCGCCCCTTGGGCCAGCCCCTCGCGGCTGTGGGCTTCGTGGGTCAGGCTGATGGTGTCTATCGGGCTGTCGTAGGTCACGGTGTGCGTGCCCGGCACCTCGCCCTCGCGATACGATGCGATGGGCACCTCGTCGGCCTTGCGGCGGCCGTGCTCCACTATCTGCTGCTGCAGGGTGATGGCGGTGCCGCTCGGAGCGTCGAGCTTGTGTATGTGGTGTGTCTCGCTGATGGCGGCGCGGTAGGCGCTGCCGCTCATCAGTGTGGCCAGATATTCGTTGACCATGAACATGATGTTCATGCCGAGGCTGAAGTTGGTGGCCGACAGCAGCGAGCCGCCCAGCCGTCGGCATTCGGCGCAGACTTCGTCGTAGCGGTCGTACCAGCCCGTGGTGCCGCACACCACAGGCAGCCGCCGCTCGAAGCAGCGCAGCAGGTTGGCCACCGCCGTCTGCGGTGTGCTGAATTCGACGGCCACGTCGGCCTCGATGTGGTCGGGCCAAGGCTCGTCGCGGTCGATGGTGCAGACCACCTCGTGTCCCTGTCGGCGGGCGTAGTTCTCCACGGCGTGGCCCATCTTGCCGTATCCTATAAATGCTATTTTCATTGTCTCAGTTTCGATATGAAAAACCGGGTGCAAAAATACAAAAAAATACTCATCCAGCCAAATGCCGACCCTCAAAAAACACAGCTCCTCTTCTGCCGTTGTACGATACATGTACGATATATGTACGATACTTGTACGATTGCCAATCGTACAAGTATCGTACATATATCGTACATGTATCGTACAACGGCAGAAGAGGT
>JAZNSV010000022.1:0-5334 GCA_045591485.1 Bacteroidales bacterium
CTGCACCTCTTCGGCCGGTGTACGATACATGTACGATATATGTACGATACTTGTACGATTGCCAATCGTACAAGTATCGTACATATATCGTACATGTATCGTACAACGGCTGAAGAGGTAGTGGTAATGATACTGATTTGGTGTGTGTTGTGTGACGGGCAAAAAGTGTTAAACAATGTTATTGCCAAATTTATTTGGCCATGTGGAGAAATGTTTGTATTTTTGCAGTCCAAATTGTGCTACAATGGACAAGTATAACCAGCGCGGCGTTTCGGCCTCGAAAGAGGATGTGCACAACGCCATAAAGAACATAGACAAAGGCCTTTATCCCAAGGCTTTCTGCAAGATAATACCCGACTTGCTGGGCGGCGACGCGCAGTATTGCAACATAATGCATGCCGACGGTGCCGGCACCAAGAGCAGCCTGGCCTATATGTACTGGCGCGAGACGGGCGACCTCAGTGTCTGGAAGGGCATTGCCATCGACGCCATAGTGATGAATACCGACGACCTGCTTTGTGTGGGTGCGTTGGACCATATACTGCTCAGTTCGACCATAGGGCGCAACAAGCAGCTTGTGCCCGGCGAGGTGATTTCGGCCGTTATCAACGGCACCGAGGAGTTTTGCCAGACGATGCGCGAGATGGGCATCGACATGGTGCTCACCGGCGGCGAGACGGCCGACGTGGGCGACCTGGTGCGCACCATCATCGTGGACAGCACGGTGACGGCCCGCATGCGCCGCGCCGACGTGATCGACAATGCCCGCATCAAGGCCGGCAACGTCATCGTGGGTCTTGCCTCGTTTGGCCAGGCCAAATACGAGACGGCCTACAACGGCGGCATGGGTAGCAACGGGCTCACTTCGGCCCGCCACGACGTCTTCTCGCACGTGTATGCCGAGCGCTATCCCATGTGCTACGACCACAACCTGCCCGACGAGGTGGTCTTCTGCGGCTCGAAGTTGCTGACCGACCCCACCGAGGTGCCGGGCGTCGACGCCGGACACATGGTGCTCTCGCCCACACGCACCTATGCCCCGGTAATACGCAAGGTGATAGACGAATACCGTCCAAAAATCGACGGTATGATACATTGCTCCGGCGGCGCACAGACCAAGGTGCTGCACTTCATCGACAACCTGCACGTGGTCAAGGACAACATCTTCGCCACACCGCCGCTTTTCCGCATGATTCACGACGAGAGCCACACCGACTGGCAGGAGATGTACAAGGTGTTCAACATGGGCCATCGCATGGAGCTCTACACCGACGAGGCCACCGCCCGCGGCATCATAGGCATCAGCCGCGAGTTCGGCATCGACGCCCAGGTGATAGGCCGCGTCGAGGCTGCCGACAAGGCCCAGGTGACCGTGAAGAGCGAGCATGGGCAGTTTGAGTATTTCGGTTGAGAAAAAAATTTTTTTTCGACCGGCACAATAAAGCCCCCAAGGTGCCGTTTATAGTGGCATCGAGGTTGCGATAGTAGCTCAGTTGGCAGAGCGGCGGCTTCCCAAGCCGCAGGTCGCGGGTTCGACCCCCGTCTATCGCTCAAGGCAAAAATACGTTCCGCTGCGGACGTTTTTTTTCGTTATATAAAAAAATAGTCGTATCTTTGCAACAAACATAATTGTGGACGTTATGGCTAAGTCTTTGACGATTAATGGTGTGCGTGTATTGGCGATGGCACTGGTGCTGTTGCTGGGCTCTGTCGTGGCCTCGGCGCAGAACATCAGTGTGACCGCCGCTACGGGCCAGAATATAGGAACTTTTGTGCAGAACAACCTCATAGGCGACGGCGTATATGTGTTCAACGTGAGGTTCAACAACAACACAGGCAATATAGCCACGCCGCAGATCGGCACCTTCAACAGCAACGGATATGTGCAGCTTTTCATGGACGAGGGGGTGGTGATGACCACCGGCAACGTGAGTGTGGCGCCGGGGCCCAACAGCGGTGGCAGCGCATCGCAGTCGGTGACGAACTACTACAGCGACCAGCAGCTCAGCAGCATTGCTTCGGGCAGCATCAACGGATGTGCCACGCTCGACTTCGACTTTGTCAGTATCTCGCCGTTCGTAACGGTCAACTACTGCTTCGGCTCGGAGGAATATCCTGAATATGTGTGTTCCAGCTTCAACGACGTGTTCGCCTTCCTCGTCACGGGTCCCAACCCCGCGACTGGGCAGACGGTGACGCGCAACGCGGCCACCATACCGCACAGCAACGGCCTGGCGGTGGCCATCAATTCGGTCAACCCCGGCTCTGCGGGTTCCAGTGGCGGCGGCGGTTCGGGCTGCATCTACAACTACACCCAGTACTACGTCAGCAACACGTGGAACACCGGCGTGCAGTACGACGGCTTCACACGCAAGCTGGCCGCCAGCACCGTGGTGACCCCCTGCGCGCAATACCACATGCACATAAGCATCTGCAACGTGGGCGACAACAGCTACGACAGCGGTGTGTTCCTGGAGAGGCGGAGCTTCAACAGCCCGTCGGCACAGGTCAACCTGAGCAACGGCGAGGCCGACACGGTGATGCACAGCCATCCGCACACGGTGCCCCTCACCGTCAGCGGCAGCGACTACAGCTACGGCAAGGCCCATGTCACCTTTGGCGGCGAGGCCCGCTGCGGCATCGACTATTGGTGCATCACCGCCACGGGCGACACCCTCTCGCCGTCGGGCGACAGCCTGCTGCTGGCCAACCCCGCACAGAGCCTGACCGTGGTGGGCCGCCCCGGAGTGGTGTTCAGCCAGCCCAAGGCAGCCGAGATATATCTGCAGACGTCGCTCTGCCAGAGCTTTCCGGGGCTGCTGACGTTCGACACGCTGCGTTTCGTCTTTATCGAAGACGACATAGTGGCCCTGCGCGACACCATAATCGAAGCCGTAGACACCTGCAAGATGGTCGGCGTCGAGGTGGCCTACGCCACGCGGCCGCTCTCCTTCCAATGGATTCCGGAAGACGGCATCGACCATCCGCGCCAGCAATACTCCACAGCCCTCATCACGCAAAACGCCGAGTATTCGGTCATAGCCACCGACGATGTGGGCAATGCCGACACTGCCCGCGTGCAGGTGTTGGTCACACCCAACGCCATCGACGCCGCCGAACCGATGCCGATGCTGGCCGTATATCCCAATCCGGCCAAGGAGGAGCTGCACATCGAGGCCGAAGGACTGCAGCATGTGCGCCTGCTTGCGGCCGACGGACGCTGTCTGCTCGACGCGCCATGCACCGAAGCGCTGACCATCGACGCCCGTGGCCTCGAAGCCGGCGTCTACACCATAAGTGCCATCACGTATCGCGGACCGGCGATGAGCCGCGTGGTGGTGGTGAAGTAGAACAACGATTTACATACCAAACTGTATCAACATAAAACAATAAAATATGACACTCGAAGAATTCCAGAACGAATTGCGCCTCGGTATCCCCGATCCGCTGCCCGAACCCCAACCCTACGACCCCACGGTGAATCATGCCCCCAAGCGCAAGGATATCCTGACACCCGCCGAGAAAAAACTCGCCATCCGCAACGCCCTGCGCTATTTCCCCGCCAAGCACCACAAGATGCTGGCCAAGGAGTTTGTCGAGGAGCTGCAGAAGTACGGTCGCATCTACATGTACCGCCTGCGCCCCACCTATAAGATGTACGCCCGCCCCATCGAGGAGTACCCCGCCAAGTGCCGTCAGGCTGCCGCCATCATGCTGATGATACAGAACAACCTCGACCCCGCTGTGGCGCAGCATCCGCACGAGCTGATCACCTATGGCGGCAACGGCGCCGTGTTCCAGAACTGGGCCCAGTATCGCCTGATGATGAAATACCTCAGCGAGATGACCGACGAGCAGACCCTCGTCATGTACAGCGGCCACCCGATGGGACTCTATCCCAGCCACAAGGACGCTCCGCGCGTGGTGGTCACCAACGGCATGATGATACCCAACTATAGCAAGCCCGACGACTGGGAACGCTACAACGCCCTCGGCGTGACGCAGTACGGCCAGATGACCGCCGGCAGCTACATGTACATCGGCCCGCAGGGCATCGTGCATGGCACCACCATCACCGTGCTCAACGCTGCCCGCAAGCTGGGAGGTGGCACGGCAGGCAAGCTCTTCATCACCGCCGGCCTCGGCGGCATGAGCGGCGCCCAGCCCAAGGCTGGCGACATTGCCGGTGTGGTCTCCATCACCGCCGAAATCAACCCCGCCGCCACGCAGAAGCGCTACTCGCAGGGCTGGGTCGACGAGGTGCATGAGAACCTCGACGAGCTCTTCGCCGCCGTCAACAAATCAATTGAGAAGAAAGAGGCTCGCAGCTACGCCTATCAGGGCAATGTGGTCGACCTCTGGGAATACTGCGCCGAGAAAGGCATCAAGGTTGACCTCGGCAGCGACCAGACCTCGCTGCACAACCCCTGGGCCGGTGGCTACTACCCTGTGGGCGTCACCTTCGAGGACGCCAAGGTGATGATGGCTGAGAAGCCCGAGCTGTTCAAGGAGAAGGTGCAGGAGAGCCTGCGCCGCCATGTGGCCGCCGTCAACAAGCTCACCGCCCGCGGCATGTACTTCTTCGACTATGGCAATGCCTTCCTGCTGGAGAGCAGCCGCGCCGGTGCCGACATCTGGAATGCCGACCACACCGCCTTCCGCTATCCCTCCTATGTGCAGGACATCATGGGCCCGATGTGCTTCGACTACGGCTTCGGCCCCTTCCGTTGGGTCTGCACCAGCGGCAAGCCCGAGGACCTCGACAAGAGCGACCACATCGCCATGGAGGTGCTGGGCGAGATTGCCAAGACCGCTCCCGCCGAGATACAGCAGCAGATGCACGACAATATCCAGTGGATCCGCGGCGCCAAGGAGAACCACCTCGTTGTGGGCAGCCAGGCCCGTATCCTCTATGCCGACTGCGAAGGCCGCACCAAGATTGCCGCCCGCTTCAACGAGGCCATCCGCAAGGGTGAAATCAGCGCCCCCATCGTGCTGGGTCGCGACCACCACGACGTCAGCGGCACCGACAGCCCCTTCCGCGAAACCAGCAACATCTACGACGGCAGCAACCGCACCGCCGACATGGCCATCCAGAACGTCATTGGCGACAGCTTCCGCGGCGCCACGTGGGTCAGCATCCACAACGGCGGCGGCGTAGGCTGGGGCGAGGTCATCAACGGTGGCTTCGGCATGGTGCTCGACGGCAGCCCCGAGGCCGACCGTCGGCTGCACATGATGCTCCACTGGGACGTCAACAACGGCATCAGCCGCCGCAGCTGGGCCCGCAACGAAGGCGCCATGTTCGCCATCAAGCGCGCCAAGGAAAACAGC
>JAZNSV010000023.1:0-5133 GCA_045591485.1 Bacteroidales bacterium
AGAAATTGTGTATCTTTGCTCTTTGGTAAGGTGTTTATATTTTTCCATAGACAACACAAAAGTAGTCACTTTACCTGAGAGTACCAAATTTTTGGTGCTCTTTTTTTCTACTCAGTGTTGCACTTGTAACTGGAATTTAGGGCCTTGCAACGGGGGCTTTCTCATTCATTTAAACATACCGTTCAGTCTTCCGGATTCCATTGCTTGAACCACTTCACTTGGTCCTCGTAGCTCATGTTGAAGTAGCGTTTCTCCTTGTCGAGGGCGCGGATGGCAGCCATCTCGGTGTTGCTCAGGGCGAAGTCCATCACGTCGATGTTCTCCTTGATGTAGTCGGGGTTCGAAGCACCGGGGATAACGGAGAAACCCTCCTGCATGTGCCAACGGATGATGACCTGAGCGGCGCTCTTGCCGTGGGCCTTGGCGATACGGTTGATGGTGGGGTCGCGCAGTATCTCGCCCTTGCTGTCGCGTCCGCCCAGCGGGAACCAGCACTCCAGCTGTATGCCCTCTTCGGCGCAGCGCTCCTGCCAATGGCGGCGCTGGGCGTAGGGGTGACACTCTATCTGCATAATCTGCGGCTTCACACGGCAATGCTTCACCAGCGAGTCGAAGATGCTGTCCGAAGCGTCGAAATTGGAGATGCCGATGGCGCGCACCTTGCCGCTCTTCACGATATCCTCCAACTCCTTCCAGCCCTCGACGTAGTCGCCCACCGGCTGGTGGAAATAGACAAGGTCAATGTATTCCAACCCGAGGCGCGCAAGCATACGGTCGATGGAAGCCGCCGTCTTGCCGTTGCCGTACTCGTTCTGCCACAGCTTGCTGGTGATCCACACGCTGTCGCGCGGAATTCCGCTGTCCTTCAGGGCACGGCCCAGCGAGCGCTCGTTGCGGTAGGCGTGGGCGCAGTCGAAGTGGCGGTAGCCGTTCTTGAGGGCCGTCATCACGGAGTTGTAGGCTTCGTCGCCCTCGGCAATCATATATAGTCCCAGGCCCACCTGGGGCATGCGGACGCCGTTGTTGAGCGTCAGATAGGGCTGCTCGGCGTGCTGCCGGAGTCCGTTGTTTGTAGTTTGTGCGTTCATTGCAAAAGAAAATGTTAGAGTTAATAATAAAATTTGAATCCGATTCATTTTGTTTAAAAGTTTGATTTATTGCTATTTATTGCTTTATCCAATCATCCTGTTCGACGCTGCAAAATTACACCCATTCCGCGGAACGGCTGTTATACAGAATACACCTAAACTTTCACAGAATACGCAAAAACACATAACAGAAAACCGGTCTTCGCATGGGTGCTATCCATCCGAAGACCGGTTACACTTGAAAACCAGGAAATCAAATCAGGTTTGCTATCTCTTCCTCCGACAGGCCAGTAATCTCGGCAATATCTTTGACGGCGATACCTTTGCTTTTCATCCGCCGGGCCACTTTCACCAAATTGTCGTCTACAGCCTCTTCGTAGTCGTCGGGAACGGACTCCCATAAATCCCAGTCTGTTTCCGCCAGATATTTCTCCACCTGACTACGCAGTTCCGGAATACCGTTAACTGCGGTGTCATACAGTGTCTCAGAAACAATATTTGCATAATCGTGAACCAAAACATACCGCATACCCTGTACTGTTTTCCACGGCGTCTACGGATGCTTCTTCTTGAATGCTCTGCTCAACATATAGGCGGCCTCACCCACTATTTCCACATTCTTCATCACAGAATAGTAGGTGCGTTTGTCTGCAACAAGTGCCTCGAGGCTGTAGCCTTCCACAAGCAACGACACATTGTTGGAGTACTCAACGATGTCCTCCAAACGACCTTTATCTCGCGCCCGTTCTCTCATAGATTAATATTTTGTCACGATTGGCAGTCTCTGCTGCATATGGACGCAGAGAACCTTCCTCAACTAAATCGACATCGCGGCCAAGCAGTTCCTGCAGGTCCATCAGCATCCCTCCATGGGTGAAAAGGGTGAATGGCTTGCCCGAACGGTCGGGGACAAAAAGGATGTCCACATCGCTCCGCGGCGTCTCCTCGCCACGGGCGAAGGAACCGAACAGCCATGCTTTCAGGACGGGTTGTGTCTTGAAATAGTCGGCTATTATTTTGGTCATCGCTTCGGTACTCATAACCCTACACAATTATATATTTTCAAAATGCAAAATTACAACTTTTTCCCGAAACGGCAAAAAAAGCTTTGCCCCCTGCCACCTCAATCCACGTTTTTGATAAACTTGGCGGGGTTGCCACCAACTATGGTGTTGGGGGCCACGTCTTTAGTCACCACGGCGCCGGCGGCCACCACGGCATTGTCTCCCACGGTGACTCCCGGCAGGATGGTGGCACCGGCGCCCACCCAGGCGTTCCTGCCTATGTGCACGGGCTTGCAGATAAGTATCTGGCGGTCGTGCAGGTCGTGGTTGTTGCTGATGAGCTGAACGTTGGCAGCTATCATGGCGCCGTCGTCGATGGTGATGCCGCCACGCGACATCATCAGGCAGTTGTTCATGATCATCACATTGCGTCCAATCTTCACCTTGTCGAAACATACTCCGGTGAGGCCGGGCATCACCCAGCCACCTTCGCCGAGGTTGTCGCCAAAGAGTTCGCGCACCAGCGAGTTGTACTCGTCGGTGTAGGGCATCGTGTGGTTCAGCTTGAAAAGGACTTGCGCCTGGCGCACTCCTTCGGCGTGTTCGGCGGCCGTAGTCTGGCGGGGGTCTACTATCATTTCTTGCATATCGTTATTTTTTAATGTTTTACAACAAAGTCAATCATTTAAATTTCCGACTGCAAAATTACAACACTTATGCCATACGGCTGTTATCCGCAAAGCATACGATGTTGCACAAAAGGAAGATTGTTGCTGGTGGCCCAAAAGCTACAGGCCTTTGCTGCGTCGGTAGTCTGACGGTGACATGCCGAGGAGTTTCTTCACATAGCGCGAGAAGAACTGGATAGACGAGAAGCCCATCTCGTCGGCTATGTCTGCCAGAGTGCGGCTGTTGTTGTCGAGACGCGACACCAGCTCGAACGTGGTGTAGTATTCTATCCACTGCATGGCCGAGAGGCCCGTCACCGAACGACATACCTGCGAGAGGTACTTGGGCGTTATGCAGAGACGGTCGGCATAGGCTGCCACGCTGCGTTCGGTAGTCACACCTGACTGCACCAACGACAGATAGCGGAAGAAGAGCTGTGCCGCATTGTCGCTGGTGTCTGTCGAAGCCACTTCGTCGCTGCAGATATGCCACATGTCGAACAGGAACATCTGCAACACGCGCCCCATCAGCTCGCGCCGGAACGGGTTCGCCACCTCGTCCTGCCGCCTACGGAAGAGTACGAAATCGGATTCCATCAGCCGCAAAGCCCCTTCGCCGAGGTGGAACACAGGGTTGAGGCGTATGAAGACATATCCACGTGCAGCCCACACCATCTCGGGGTTGAAGTGGACGAGGAACTGCGGCGCCACGATGAGAAACTCGCACTCGAAGTCGGCTGAGTAGTCCACGCCGCATATCGTGCTGCTCATCTGCCACACCGCCAGGTCGCCCGCCGCAGCGGTGTGCCTCGTCTTGCCGTCGGAGAAAAACACCTCTCCCCTACTCACCAGTATATGCACATGATGGGTAGACAGGAAGTCGCCGGGCATGCAGCCGTCGATTTTGCTGCAGAGCACGCGGCATTCGTCGGCGGCCGGGTTGAGCGGTTTGTCGTTCATAGTATTATAAATAACATCCAACGGCTTTTTTTATTGTCTGCATATCAATATTTATTCGTACTTTTGCATTTGCAAATCATTAACACAAACACTTATGATATTGTACTTCACAGGCACAGGCAACAGCCTGGCAATCAGCCGCAAGATAGCCGACTCAACGGGCGACACGGTGATGTCGATGGCCAATGCCGCCGACTTCGACCTGAGCGCCGAACGCTGCGTCGGGCTCGTCTATCCGTGCTACGACTTCAACACACCGCCTGCCGTGCGCGAGCTTGTTCCGCGACTGCGCATCAGTACGGATGCCTACGTATTTATTGTGGTCAGCTGCGGAGCACAGACCGGCAACGCCATCTGGACGGTGCGCCGCCTGCTGCAGCGGCAAGGCGTGCGTGTGGCCTACTGCCACAAGGTGCGCATGCCCGACAACAGCGCCGTCGTCTTCGGCCGCAACCCCAACGACCAGCTGTGGAAGCTGGACCGCTTCGCCCCGCGCATAGACCGCATCATAAGCGATGTGAAGGCACGTCGGCGCGGCAACCACTACGGCGCCCCGGGTCTGGCCGGATGGATTGCCGGACTTCCGGCACTGGAGCGCAAGCTTCTGGGCAGCTTCAAGCCGAAGGTGAACCCCGACCGCTGCGTCGGCTGCGGAGCATGCGCCAAGACCTGTCCGATAGGCAATATCGGCCTCGCCGAAGGCAAAGCCGCCATCGGCAGCGCCTGCACAGCCTGCTTGGGATGCCTGCACACCTGTCAGCATCAAGCCATAGAGGTAGGCGGCAAGCCTACCCCTAAGGAGCACCAATATCGCCACCCGTCAGCGCGGTAGCTCGTTCCAGAACACCTGCGGCAGGTACACGTTCTCCAACTGCACTGCTTCGGCAAAGAGCGGCGCCACCTCGGCGGGAGTGTAGCCCGCGATGCCGCAGCCCACGGCGGTGACCAGGAACGTCAGCTCTTTATGCTGCCTGGCGCATGCAACGAATCTCTCGACGGCTTTCTGCAACGAGGCTGTGCCTTCCATGGTGGGCAGGGCATAGCAACGGCCCGTGAGGCCTTCGCCCACGCCCCATTCGGCGCCAAAGCGCTGGTTGGCATACCATGCGGCACCGCCGCCATGCATGCCCTGGATATTGCTTCCGAATACAAAGACTTCGCCCTCGCCAAGCTCGGCGATGCGGTCCGACGCCACACGGCGTCCATCGATAACACTGGCGTTTTTCATAGCAGTAAGCGTTTAAATTTTTACGACTGCAAAGATATGAATAAAAAAACAATTATGCAAATTTTTGTCGTCTTTGCATCGCGAGGCGTGGCCTCGCGGCACAAGGCAAGCATCAGACACACAGCCCGATGGGCATCTTTCTACAATTAAAAATCACCCTACAGGCAAGTCGGAGGCCAAGCGGT
>JAZNSV010000024.1:0-5440 GCA_045591485.1 Bacteroidales bacterium
GGTGTCGTCCTCCACCACCTCGAGGGCGCGCTTGGCGAGGCCCTCCATCTTGAGGAACCACTGGGCCGAGAGCTTGGGCTCGATCACGGCGTCGGTGCGCTCGCTGTGGCCCACCTTGTTGGTGTAGTCCTCGATCTTCTCGATGAGGCCGGCCTCATCGAGGTCCTTGACAATCTGCTTGCGGCAGGCGAAGCGGTCCATGCCGGCATATTTGCCGCCGTGCTCATTGAGGGTGCCGTTGTCATTGAAGATGTCGATGGACTCGAGGTTGTACTTCATGCCCAGGTTGTAGTCGTTGATGTCGTGGGCGGGGGTGATCTTCAGGGCGCCGGTACCGAACTCGCGGTCCACGTACTCGTCCATGATGATGGGCACCACGCGGCCCACGCCGGGCACGACGACGCGCTTGCCCTTGAGCCAGGAGTAGCGCTCGTCCTCGGGGTGGACGCACACGGCGGTGTCGCCCATGATGGTCTCGGGACGGGTGGTAGCCACCACGATATATTTATCCTCGCCCTCCACATAGTAGCGGAGGTAGAACAGCTTGCCGTGGCTTTCCTTGTAGATGACCTCCTCGTCGCTGACGGCGGTGAGGGCCTGGGGGTCCCAGTTGACCATGCGGACGCCGCGGTAGATGAGCCCCTTGTTATAGAGGTCGACGAAGACGCGGATGACGCTCTCGTAGCGTATGTCGTCCATGGTGAAGGCGGTGCGGTCCCAGTCGCACGAGGCGCCGAGCTTGCGCAGCTGCTTCAGGATGATGCCGCCGTACTTCTCCTTCCATTCCCACGCGTATTTGAGGTATTCGTCGCGGGTCAGGTCGCGTTTGTTGATGCCACGCTCGGCGAGCATCTTCACCACCTTGGCCTCGGTGGAGATTGAGGCGTGGTCGGTGCCGGGCACCCAGCAGGCGTTCTTGCCCTGCATGCGGGCGCGGCGCACCAGCACATCCTGGATCGTGTTGTTGAGCATGTGGCCCATGTGGAGCACACCCGTCACGTTGGGCGGCGGAATGACGATGGTGTATGGCACACGGTTGTCGGGCTCCGAGTGGAAGAGCTTTTTGTCAAGCCAGAATTGATACCATTTCTCCTCGATCTCGCGAGGGTTGTATTTCGATGCTATTTCCATATTGTGTGTTTTATTGTTTCTTGTCTATATTCTTGAGAAAGGGTGTTTGCGCCAATACAATACGAGTATCAGACCGATGAGCATGCCGCCGAGGTGGGCGAAGTGGGCCACGCCGTCGTAGCTGCGGAAGATGCCTTCAAACAACTCGATGGCCACCATGCCTATGATGAACCACTTGTTCTTTATGGGCACCAGGAAGTAGAGGTAGATGTAGTCGTTGGGGAACATCATGGCGAAGGCCAGCAGCAGGCCGTAGATGGCGCCCGAAGCGCCGACGCTTACGTGGAAGCCCGGAATGAGCATGTTGAGCAGGCCCGCCCCGATGCCGCACACCATGTAGTAGAACACGAAGCGTTTCGTCATCCAATATTCTTCCAGCACGCTGCCAAACATCCACAGCGAGAACATGTTGAAGAACAGGTGTTCGAACGAGCCGTGCATGAACATATAGGTCAGCGGCTGCCAGATGTGGAAGTTGCCGCTCTGCAGACTCCAGATGCCAAGCAGGGCGTTGAGGTCCATGATATGTTGCTTGGCCAGCAGGTAGTAGGCCACGTAGCAGATGACATTGATGATGAGCAGATGCTTCACTGCGGGCGGAAGCACGCGAAATCCTTGTGGTTGGTATTGGGCCATTATAGGTTAGAGGTTATAGGTTATAGGTTATGGGTTATATAGTTTAATGTTTTGCGTCTGTAGAGACGCGGCGTGCCGCGTCTGCATTTGTTTAATCTTATATAGTTGGTATTGTCTTAACTTCTTAACTTCTTAACTTTTCAACTTTTCGACTTTTCAACTTTTTTATTTCAGCAACTCTTCCGGTTTTACGATGGTTATTATGCGTTTGCCGCTGGGCGAGGTGTCGGCCATGGGGCATGCGAAGAGGTCGGCCACCAGCTGCTGCATCTGCTCTTGGCTCAGCGGCGTGCCGGCCTTGACGGCCATCTGGCGTGCCAGCGAGGCGCACAGGCTTTGGCTGCGGTCGGCGAATTTCTGCATCGTGGCTCCCTTGTAGTCGGTCAGCATCTGGTCCAGGAAAGTCTGCAGCTCGCTCTCCTTGAAGTCGGGCGGTGTGGCGCCGACCACGAAGGTGCACTGGCCTATGGGGTCGATGGCGAAGCCGTAGCCGCGCAGGTCGGGCAGCAACTCGCCAAGCATGTCGGCATCGGCGGCCGAGAAACGGCAGTTGACCGGGAAGAGCAGTGCCTGCGAGTGCTGCATCTTGTTCTCGGCGCCCTGCATCATTCGGTCGAAGAGCACCCGTTCGTGGGCCCGCTGCTGGTCGATGACCGCCAGCCCCGAGCTGATGGCCGTCACTATGTAGCGCCCCTGCAGCTGCAGACACTGGGCAGTCGTCTGCGGCTCTGTGGCGTTCATGGCCTCCGTGGGGCTCATGTCGAAGGTGTCGTCTGCGGGCAACTCCAGTGGTTCGTTCCGGCTTGCGGTGCTCCGTGCTCCGCCGCCGCCATGCAGAGCCATCTTGGTCTGTGCCGGTGTGGCACGGAAGGGGTTGTAGTCGGGGTTGTAGCTTATGCGCGGCTCCGGGGGCGTGTAGCCTTTCGGCGCCGGGGCTATGTTGAATTCGCTCGGCGTGTCGAACTCGAGTTCGGTGCCGAGGCTGAACTGGCCGATGGCCCGCTTCACCGCCGACCGCAGTATGGCAAACAGCGCGTGGTCGTCCACGAACTTGACCTCGGTCTTTGTGGGGTGTATGTTGACGTCTATGCGCGAGGGGTCTACCTGCAGGCCGATGAAGTAGCTGGGGAAGCTGCGCTCGGGCAGCAGGTCGTTGTAGGCTTTCTCCACCGCCGCGCTCAGGGCGGGGTGCTTTATGAAGCGTCCGTTGACGAAGAGATACTGCTCGCCGCGTGTCTTGCGGCTGTATTCCGGACGGCTCACAAAACCGCGGATCTTCACCAGGTCGGTCTCTTCCTCCACGGTGTAGAGGCGCTCTTTCATCGGCTGCCCGAAGAGGCCGCAGATGCGCTGCAGCATGCTGCCGGCCTTCAGGTCGTAGAGCATGCGCCCGTTCGACGTCAGGCTGAAGCCTATGTCGTAGTGTATGAGGGCTATGCGGCGGAAGGTCTCCTCTATATGGCTCATTTCGACGCTGTCTTTCTTCAGAAAGTTGCGCCGTGCCGGCACGTTGAAGAAGAGGTTCTTCACCGCCAGCGTGGTGCCCGGCGGACATGCCGTGGGGTGCTGGTCGGTGATGTGCGAACCCTCGATCTGCACCGTGGTGCCCAGCTCGCTGTCGTGCAGGCGTGTGCGCAGCTCCACCTGCGCAATGGCCGCTATCGACGCCAGCGCCTCGCCGCGGAAGCCCATGGTCTGTATGGCGAAGAGGTCGTCCGAGCGGTGTATCTTGCTCGTGGCGTGGCGCTCGAAGCAGAGGCGCGCGTCGCTGTCGCTCATGCCGCTGCCGTTGTCGGTCACCTGTATCAGGGTGCGCCCGGCGTCTTTCAGCACAAGGTCTATCTGCTTGGCACCGGCGTCCATGGCGTTCTCCAGCAGCTCCTTGACGGCTCCGGCTGGGCGGTCCACCACCTCGCCGGCCGCTATCTGGTTGGCCACGCTGTCGGGCAATATGTTGATGATGTCCAAAGTACTATTGTTTTTTCACTTTTCACTTTTCATTTTCCGGCTTTCCTCTTCTCGTAGTCGTCCAGGAACTTCATCAGGTTGCCTACGGGCAGCACCTTGTTCATGATGATGTCGCGTCGCTGGTCGAGGATGATCATCGTCGGGGCGCCGTGCACGTTGTAGGCTTCCTGGTAGTCTATGTTGACGTTGGTGCCGCCCACGTTGACCCAGCGGAAGTCGTGCTCGCGCACATAGCGGCGCCATTTGTCGACGTCGGCCTCGTAGCCGATGGCATAGACCTCGAAGCGCTTCTTGCCCTTGGCCACCATGTTGTCGTAGAGCTTCTTCAGCTCCTCGCTCTGCTCCTGGCAGTGGTGGCAGTCGGGGTCCCAGAACCACAGTATGACGTAGGGCTCGGCAAACTGGTGACTGCTGTGCCAATGCTCGGGGGCGTCGATCTGGGTTGTGTCAAGCATCCACAGCTCCTGGCCGTGGGCGCCGATGAGGCTCTGCTTGATGCGGTTGTAGTTGTAGCGCATGTTGTGCAGGGTGCCCTCGGTGGCCCAGGGGCAGCGCCCTTTGAGGTAGTACTCGCCCGCCAGGTGGCACCACACGGCGTCCCACCCCACGTTGCGCGTCGAGCGGAAGTAGCGCGGCTCTATGTGGTCAAACACGTATCGCAGCATCGCCGTGTCGTCGCCGATGCGCGCCGCCAGGCGGTCTATCTCGCCTATGATGGTGTCGCTGTCGGCGTAGTACATCAGGCCGAAGAAGAAGTAGTTCATCCAGTTGAAGAGGTTGGGCGAATATTTCACCCGCTCGAAACTCTCGCCGCTCTGCTCGAAGCAGTCCCAGTAGTGGCGGCGGTAGTAGGTGGGCTTGTCCTGAACCGAGTCGGGCACGTCGGGACGGTCGAAGGCGTTCACCATGTCGAAGAAGTAGGTCTTGCGCTTTTGGTGGCGGGCCTTGGCCTCGTAGGCCAGCATGCGCTCGCGCAGGGCGGCTTCGTCGGCGTCGGCCTTGCTGTCGCCTTTTTTCTTGCGTTCGCGTATGCCCTCGGCCTCGCGGTTGGCCTCCGATTCGGTGGCCAGGTATTCGAACATCATGCGGTTGGCCTCGCAGCCCTTCACCTTTACGCTTGTTGCCGACAGCCGTTCGTCGGCGGTGATGGTGAAGCGCAGGCTGCCGTCTACTGCGAAGTCGCCCAGCTGCGTCTTGCCGTCCTGCTTCACCAAGGCGTAGAGGCCCGTCTGCCAGTGCCTCTTGCCCTTGAAGGTGTATGTGCCCCCGTCGGCGCGACGGGCGGTGTCCATCGGCTGAAGCTGGTCGCGGAAGTGGCGCATCACGTAGAGCACCGTGTCCGTGGCCTTGTCGCCCAGCCGGAAAGTGAAGCTATATTGTTGAGCCTCAGCAGCCAAAGCGAGTCCAAGAAGCAGTATTGTGGTCAGTATGCGTTTCATTGCCTTTTACTATTTAATCTCACACAAACGTAGTCTTGTATTTTTTATTGTGTGTTTTTCTGTTAAATTTATGTTAAGATGCTTTATTGGCCCCTGTGAGTGCGACACCACAGACAAAATTCCTACAACAGCCCGGATGCGACAACCCATGGGCCACTAACGACCATCAATTATTTTCCCCTCCACAAAAAATGAAGAAATGCAGACGCGGCACGCCGCGTCTCTACAGGCGCACAGGCTACTAAACAGCCGCGTTAGCGGCGGCA
>JAZNSV010000025.1:0-6318 GCA_045591485.1 Bacteroidales bacterium
ATCGTAGCCATGTCGTTCTGTGAGCCAAGGTGTTGACTGCCTTATTTGTCTTCCTAAGACCGCTTGGCCTCCGACTTTGTATTTTTGCCTGGTTTATTTTTCGCGAATCACATCGCCGTGGTCGCGCACAATCATGCGGTACCATTCGGGACGGTAGGCGGGTTGGTTGGGCATGGCGGACATGCCGGTCGACGTACGCTCAAATTTGCCGTCTTTCTCTTTCTTGACATTGCCGTCCATGTATTTGACCAGGAGGTATTTGTCGAGGTCGTTCCACTCTTTCATCATGCGGGCGGCCTGGCGGTTGCTGAAGTCGTTGAGCTGGCGTGTCAGCGCTTCGCCCTCGCTCTTGGCGGCGCGGGCGTCGAATTTCTGCACGTCGCTGATATATGTCTTCTCCAGGTTGGACTGCACTTTCTGCAGGTCTACAATCATGTCGCTGTAGCGGCTGTATACGAAGTTGGTGACGCGGTTGAAGAGCCAGAAGGCCGAAGTCTCGCTGTAGGTCAGCATGTCGCCGTTGCCCTCGCGGAAGCAGAGGGGTATTTCGGTGATGCCGCAGTACATGGGGCAGTAGACTGTGGAGTAGGTGTCGTCGACGCCGAACCAGAGGATGCCGCCGACCTTGGCGGGCAGCCACGAGCGGCACTGGGCCACAAACGAGAAGCCCGTCTGCTGGGTGCTGGTGGCGCGCTCGTGGACGTAGTTCTGTCCGTCGACCTCAAAGCCCATCGGACGCCAGCGGTAGGGGCACTGGAAGGGGCCTGCACCGAGGTCTTTGGTCATGTCCATAGAGGTGCCCTCGTAGTGGTCGCGCATGAGGGACATGACGTCGTGCACATCAAGTTTGTTGTCGGGTTTGATCCACAGCGGGAGGCGTTCGGCTGTGGCATCGCCCATGGCGTATTTCTCATAGCGCTGCATGCCGCTGGCCACGCGGTTGAACATGGCGTATACGCGGGCGTCGCAGCCGCGCAGGCCGCTGAAGGTCAGCGGGGCATAGGTGTCGCAGAAGGAGAACTCCTCGTCTTTGCCGTCGAACCAGCCGCAGGCGCGTGCATAGGTGACGACGTCGGCGCTGTAGACGCACTCCACTTCGGGCTCGAAAATATAGTCCATGTGGGCGCTGCTGATGACGCTGTGCAGTCCTTTGCCCTTGGCTTTGCTGAATTTCTTGCCTTCCATGGGGAACTGAGTGATGCGGGCCTGGTTGGCATGGCCGCTGACGTAGCCATCGGGTATGCGGCGGGCCACCCACACGGCACCGTCGGTGTATTTGTATTTCAGCTTCTTGGCGGTGGCTGCGTTGACGGGCTCGGCGCGTTTGCCGATGAGCTCGAGGATCCACACCTCATTGGGGTCGGCTATGGAGAAGCTCTCGCCCTCGGAGCAGTAGCCGTAGGTGGCAACCAGCTCGGTCATGGTCTTGATGGCCTCGCGAGCGTTCTTGGCACGCTGCAGGGTGATGTAGATGAGCGAGCCGTAGTCGATGCCCTTCACCTTGCTCTTCCAGCACTCTTCGCGGCCGCCATAGGTGGTTTCGCCGATGGCCAGCTGATGCTCGTTCATGTTGCCCACCACGCTGTAGGTGTGAGCCGCTTGCGGAATCTCGAACAGCTTCTCGCCGGTATCCCACTCGACGAGCATAATCATTGTGCCGGCGGGGTAGTCGGCGGCGCGGCGATAGTAGAGCTCGCCGTAGAGGGTGTGGCTGTCGGCGGCATAGGTAATCATGGTGCTGCCGTCCTTGGTGGCGCCCTTGGTGAACAGGAAATTGGTGCAGGCGTCGGCGGTCGAGGCCACGAGCATGGCTGCGCCAAGGAACGCTGCTGCTAAAATGCGGTTGAATTTCATATTGTTTGTTGTTTAATTATTATTTTGCACTTGACGTTACGAGGTGCAAAGATACGAATAATTATTCATACGGCACAAAAAAAAGTGGCCGATGTGGCCACTTTTTTTTGTTGTATGAAGTGCTTTTTGTCAGAGCAGCTTCTTCTTGAAGTTGAGAATCATGTCGTCTGTCATCTTCTCGAGGTCGTACTGAAAGTTCCAGCCACACTCGGTACGGGCGCAGTTGTCGTCTATCTCGAGGCTATTTAATTACCAACTTGCGTACTATTGCCCCTATGCGGATGAAGTAGATGCCGGGCTGGAGCGTTGTGTGTGGAATGATGAGTGTTGAATTGAAAGGAGTCGTGTGGATGACCACGTGGCCGCTGATGTCGAGAAGCTCCAAGGTGGCTGGTTCGCTTGTCTTGATGGTGACATTGCCGTGCGCCGGGTTGGGGTAGATTTCAACTTTGAGTTCCGAATTTACAATATCTCCGATGTCGGATGTGGTGTCGGCCACCCACTGGAAAATGGCGGTGATGACGGTGTCGCTGCTGACTACGATGTTGCGCGGCTGCTCTGTTGGGCCGTCGCTCCAACCGAGGAAGTCCCAATGGCCGCCGTGGGCAACGGTGTCGGCATACATCAGGCCAATCTCCACCGTGTCGCCGTGGGCGTAGGTGCCGCTGCCATAGACCTCGGCAGCACCAACGACGTTGGCACTGACGGAGACGGTGTGCCACACGGTGTCCACTACGGGTGTGGTGTCGGGTGCAGCGCACTCGATGCTCACCGTGTCGAGGCGTATGCCGGCCCTCACGGCCGACGGGTCGGTGGCAGGGCCATGGTGTACCCAGGCTATATGCACCGTATGTCCTTGCCACTGGGAAAGGTTGGCCTCGTGGCTGCTCCAGTCGCTGGCGCCGCTCTCGGTGTAGAGAGTCTCGGTGAAATAGGCGGTGTCGATATAGCCACCGATACCCACGGTATACGGTGTGGGGCTGAGACGCACGCTGTAGGCGCTGTTGTCGCATTCGGCATGCCAGCGAAGTACCACAGCTGTGTCGAGCACGATAGGCGGCGATACAAGCCATGCATTCACATCGCTATCCGATGAGATGTTCGACTGCAAGGAATAGATGCCATCCCAAAGACCAGGGCTCCACCATGAGGTGCTGGGCACATAGCTATTACTCAGGTTGCCGCGTGGCGATACGATGCGGTTCTGCTGCCAGTCGTAGCGATCCGTCGAGCTAACACTCAACACCCATGTGCGTGGCAGGGAATCGATTTCCTGACAGGTCATCACCTGTGTGGTGCATGTGGCGGTATAGGTGCCGTAGGCGTTGCTGACGGTGACACTCACAACATCGGTGCCACCCGTCGAGTAGGCTATCTTCAGCAGCGGGCCGTCGCTGGTCATCACTGCGTTGCCACTGGCGGCCTTGGTCGAGGTCCAGGAGTAGGTGAGACCTGTGGTGTCGCCTGTGATGAGGCTGGCGGCGAAGAGCATAGTGTCGCAGGTGGTGGCCTTCTGGTAGCCGCTCACGGCCACCTCGGGGCTGAGGCTGGGACGTATGCTCACCTCGCGCAGCACGCTCACGCTGGTGCCCACACCGGCAGGCGCCGCCATGCGGAAGGCCACCAGCACCAGCTCGCCCGCGTAGGGGGCCAGCGAAGCGGTGTAGTAGCCGCTGACGTTGTCGGGCGTGAGGGTGAGGGTGTCGGTGAAAGCGGAGGCTTCGGACGTGGGCGACACCACGACGCTGAACATGCCGTTTGTCACCGCCGTACCCAACGCCTTGAAGCGCAGCTGCAGCCCCTCGGCAGGCAGGGCCAGCGGCGGCAGGGCCAGCAGGTACTCGGCTGCAGGCAGGTTGTTCCAGTGCATGCACTCCACTCCGCCCTCGGTGTCGATGCTATAGGTCCAGCCTTCATCCTGCCCGTCGCCACCGCCGTGTTGCAGCTTGAGCCAGCAGGCATTGTCTATCACCCCGTCGTAACCGTATATGGCGGTGAAGGGGAATGTGTTGACCACGCAGCCGCTGACAATGACAGGCCGTGTGGCGATGCAGGTGTCGAAGATGTTTGCCGCCGTGAGGGTGATCACGTCATTGCCGGTGCCGATATAGCGTATGCGCAGGGTGTCGCCGTGGGTGGTGTCGATCTGCGCCTGGCCTGCGGAGGCGAGGTTGGAGTGCCATGTGATGGTGTAGGGCAGGTTAGGTCCGCCAAGGTATTCGTGCGTGAATGTGAGCCACACTCCGTTGTTCACATTGTAGGGGGCGAAGGCGATGCGCACCTGAGGGGTCCCTTCGACGGTGACGGCGCGCACGGCGTTGTCGCTGCCGTAGGGATTGGTGGCCGTGAGGGTCAGCGTGTCGGTGCCTATGGCGGTGTAGACTATTCGCAGGGTGTCGCCGGTCGAGAGGACGGTGGCCTGGCCGGCGGCAGCCATGGTCGACTGCCAGCTGTAGCTCATCGCGCTGTCGGTGCCCTCAACCAGGTCGGCGCGGTAGACGACGGTGTCGAGCACCTGCACCGCCGACGGGCCGCCGATGACCACCATGGGCGGCACCGAGTCGTGCACCTCGCCGAGGCGTGTCACCTTCAGGTTGTCGATATAGATGCCAGCGGTGTTGCCACCCCACATAAATGCCAGACGCACGTTGCCGTCGATGATGCTCATGTCGATGGTGTCGGTGGTGAAGTGGACGAATTGCCAGGCGGTGTCGAGGTCGCTATAGTCGAAGTGCAGCAGCGATTGGCTGCAGAAGATGTTGGCTGCGGCCGTCTCGATGTCGGCATCGGCGACGCCGACGGTCAGCGAGGCATTGGCATCAGACACCTCGCCTACGCCCTCGTTCGGACCAATCACTCGTATCCAGAAGCTGACGTCAAGCTCATTGGCCGGTGCGTCAAAGTAGGGCGAGTAGAGAGTACCATAGCTGTTGCCGTTAAAGTAACGGGCAAACCACAGGGCGGCGCTGCCGCCGATGCCCTTGCCGGAATTCACCAATGGTAAAGACATATTCTCATACTGCGTGGTCCGGCGACGCCACCAGCAGAAGCCCAAGTTGTTGTAGGTGTTGTAGTCGAAGTCCTCGAAGTATGGCAGTTCGTAGGCACTGCAGCCGATATTGGTATAGGCGCCGTTGTCGTAGAAGTACTGCTGCGCTACCGCCGATGTGTCGCCCGAGGCACAGAGCGCCCACACCTTTGCCGTGACCGACAAGTTGACATTCATGATAAAAGGGATGACGTAGCGGTTGGTGTCGACCACCACAGGCGGCAGGTTGTCTATCTGCACCAGGTATTGTGCTCCGTAGACGGCGTCCCACGTCAATGCCGTGCTGTCGTGGCTGATGTGGTTCAGCTCCAGATGAGCCACCGGCGGGCAGGTGTTGTCGATGGCGAGGGTCACGTCGTCGACCACCGCCGGCGGCTGCGTGCCGTCCGAATTGTCGTTGACCCAGAGGAAGGCTATCTTGTAGTTGCCTGGATTCAACACCGAGAAGCTGACTGTGGAGGTCTGCCAGGTCGCTGACTGGTTGAGGTGAAGGTTGGCGCCGTTCAGTGCCAGGTTGATCCATCCGTCGGGCACCGCGAAGCGGAACTCGGCAGTCTCCTGGTAGGAGACGAAGGGGGTGGTGTCCAGCACCACGGTGTCGGGCACCAGCACGCAGCGCAGGTAGTCGAAGTTGCTCTCGCCCATGCACTTCCAGCGGAAGCTGAAGGTGTAGATACCGCCCGCCAGCGTCACGTCGTGGCTGGCCCAAGCCTTGGTCGAGGCCGTGAGGTTGTAGGTGTTGGCGGTGCCGCCGTCCTGGCTGATGTAGAGCCAGCCTGTGTCGGCTGCCTCGGCCGCAGGGTGGCCGATTTGCCACTGGTTCACCGTGGCGCTGCTCATGGTCCACGCCGTGTTGTCGTCGGTCGGACTGAAGGCGGTGCTATACACCGTCTGCGCCTGCAGCCCTATCGAGACCATCAGGGTCAGCAATGCCGAAAGTAGAGTCTTTTTCATCTTTTTTAGTGTTTATGTGTACAATAACGTGATTTATTGTTTTTTATTGTAACCGGACAAAGGCACGTGCATCTTTTTTGTCTGATTCTGTATGATGTGCCTCTCTATATTACTTAATAACCGCCTTTATGGGCAAAACTCTACATCGCATGTCGGCATTTAGCATTTTTTAACATCACTTAGCTGAATTCAAGTTATAAACGCAACACCAAGGGAGTAAATTGTTGACCTGATTGCTGGTGCAAATATAGCAAAAACATTTCATAAGGAGATCTGAAGCCGAATCTTTTTCTTGGACGGTGATTGATGAGGTCGCAGGCCCGCTGCACGTCGTCCTGCGAGAGGCTGTCGAAAGAGGAACCTTTCTTGAAATACTGCCGCAGGAGTCCGTTGGCGTTCTCGACGGAGCCTTTCTCCCAGGAGTGGTAAGGCCGGGTGAAGAAGCAGTCGGCCCCGAGGAC
>JAZNSV010000026.1:0-16506 GCA_045591485.1 Bacteroidales bacterium
TGTATCGTTGATATGTACTACCGGTACAGAACGAGACCAGTGCCAGACTGCAATATGCACGATTTCTTACGCGTATACACCATGCTATCAGCATATTGAAAGAACGACTTGCACAAATGGCAGCCACACGCACCAACCAACTCATTCTATGATGTTTAGACCCAAATACACGACTTTTTGGCCGATATAATAAATATTTTATTTTACTATGTCGTTTTTTTTCAGTATCTTTGCACACTGAAAGCCACCACAAACAGAGTGGCGAGCTCATATCATAAACCATAGAATCAGACTGTTATGACAAACATCGAGAACCTTGACGAACTGATAGGAATGGCCCTTCGCGAGGACATTGGCGACGGCGACCACTCTACTTTGGCGTGCATTCCGCCCGATGCCACCAACTCGGCCAAGATGGTGGCCAAACAAGACGGCATCCTCTGCGGCATCGAAGTGGGGCAACGTGTGTTCCAATTGGTCGACAACAGTCTGAAAGTATGCCTTTTGAAGCACGATGGCGAGGCTATCTGCAAAGGCGACATACTGATGACCATCGAGGGTCACAGCGGCTCCATTCTCACCGCCGAGCGCACCGCCCTCAACTATATGCAACGCCTATCGGGCATAGCCACCGAGACACACCGCATGGTGGCCATGCTCAACGGCCTGAACACCAAGCTGCTCGACACACGGAAGACAACGCCCAACATGCGTCTGCTCGAGAAGTACGCCGTGCATTGCGGTGGCGGCACCAACCACCGCATCGGCCTCTACGACATGGTGATGCTCAAAGACAACCACATCGACTTTGCCGGCGGCATCGAGGCAGCCATCGACCGCACACGTGAATACTTGAGAAACAAACACAAAGACCTGCGCATCGAAATCGAGGTGCGCGACCTCGACGAGTTGCAGCGTGTGCTCGACCACGGCGGTGTAGACCGCATCATGCTCGACAATTTCGACACCGACACCCTGCGCGAGGCCGTGCGCCGCATAGACCACCGCTACGAGACCGAGGCTTCGGGCGGCATCACCGAGCAGACTCTGCGCAGCTATGCCGAGACCGGGGTCGACTTCATATCGGTCGGCGCACTGACACACCACATCAAAAGTCTTGATATTTCGTTGGTTAAGAAATGACACCTGTCGGCGCCTGGTTCAAGAATGCTTCGCACAATATTGGCGACTTCTTCACCGATGCAATTGCTTCGGTGACGGATTGGGTACGCATAGCAATCGAGGCCGTCAACGACTTCATACACAGCTTTCTCTATCGCCGATGGGTACGCGAGGCGCTCTATTTCCTGCAGCATTTCTCGCTTCCCGGAAACAAGGGCGTACCACTCTACGACGTGCTGCGCTATTTCTTGGTGAGCATCTTCAACGGCGACATCAACCAACGCGCCAAAGGGTTGGCCTACAGCTTCTTGACCGCCTTGCCACCACTGATGATTTTCTTTTTCACCCTGGTGGCCTATTTCCCGGTCGACGGCTTGCAGGACGAACTGCTCGCCCAGCTCGGCGGCATAGTGCCCGAGAAGATTATGACGCCGCTGACCGACACCGTCAACGACGTTATGGGCCACCGCCACAGCACACTGCTGTCTATCGGTTTCATCTCGTCTATCATTCTGGCAGCCAACGGCATGAGCGGCGTCATCAGTTCGCTCAACTTCGCCAACCGCTCGGTCGAGAAACGCCCCTACCTGCAGCGCTATATACTGTGCATCATGATGGTGTTTGTGATGTATGTGGTCATCGTGCTGGTGCTCTGCCTGCTCATCGGCCACAAGTATCTGCTTCAGATTATCTTCAGCCAGGGCTGGATGAATATTACCAAGGCCAACACATTGTGGTTCAACATCGGACGCTGGGTCTTGCTGTCGATAGCCACCCTCTTTGCCGTTTCCTTTATCTACTATTGGGCCCCCGTCAAACGGCAGAGGGTAGGCTTCTTTTCGGCCGGATCGGTGCTTGCCACCGGCATGTTCTTCGTGCTCAGCTGGGGGCTGGGCGTATACCTCAACAACTTCAGCCGCTACAACCTGCTCTACGGCTCGATAGGCACACTGCTGATGCTCATGTTCTGGGTATACTTCAACTGCATCGTGCTCCTGGTGGGCTACGAGCTGAATATCAGCATATACAACGGCACCACGCAGAAGAAGAACCGCGAGGCGCACAACCAAATCAGACAAAAACTGCAAAACATACGAAATGATTATTCAGAAAAACAGAGGGAAAGTGGTGCCGACAGAGAATGCACCGAAACAGACATTTAAGATGATCGCCAAGACGATGGTCAGCCTGGAGGACGTGCTGGCCGACGAGCTGCGTGCGCTCGGTGCCGTCAACGTGGTGCCCACCACGCGTGCCGTCGAATTCGAGGGCGACATGCGCCTGCTCTACCGTGCCAACTACAACTGCCGCACCGCACTGGCAATACTCAAACCCTTCGCCGAATTCGACGCCAACGACGACCAAGAGCTCTACGACCAAGTGTACAAAATACGTTGGGAGAAGATTTTGGATGTAGACTGCACCTTCATGATAGACAGCACCACAAGCGGCGAGGTGTTCACACATAGCTACTATGCCGCCCTCAAGACCAAGGACGCCATCGTCGACCGCTTCCGCCGCAACTTTGGCAAGCGCCCCTCTATCGATACCGAAGAGCCTAATTATAAATTCAATTTGCATATCCGCGACAACCACGTCACCCTGCTGATGAACAGCAGCGGAGACTCGCTCCACAAGCGCGGCTACCGCCAGGGAGTGGGCGTGGCACCCATCAACGAAGTGCTGGCCGCCGGACTGCTCAAGCTGGCCGGCTGGGACCAGGCCATGCAGCAGTCGGGCGAGCAGACCGTCAACTTCTACGACCCCATGTGCGGCTCGGGCACCATGCTCATCGAAGCAGCCATGATGGCCAACTGCATTCCGGCGCAATACTACCGCGGCAACCGCTTCGGATTCATGCGCTGGAAAGAGTTCAACCTCGGCGAATGGAAGAGCGTAAAGGCCGAAGAAGACCGCAAGATAGGCAGCCTCGACTTCGAGGGCGAAATCTGGGGCAACGACATAGACCCGCAGGTTATCGAGCAGTGCGAGAAGAACCTGGAATTCACCAAGCTGCACCACGACGTGATGCTGCATATCGGCGACTTTGCCGAACAGGAACCGCCCGAGGGCAAGACTCTGATTGTCACCAATCCGCCCTACGGCGAACGCATAAAAGTCGACGACCTCAACGCCATGTACGAGAAATTGGGCGACACCTTCAAAAACCTCTATGGCGCCGACTGCCAGGTGTGGCTCATCACCAGCGATTTCGAGGCGATGAAGCACATCGGCCTGCACCCCTCGAAGAAGATACCCGTGCAGAACGGCTCGCTCGACTGCCGATTCCTCAAGTTCGAACTCTACGAAGGCAGCAAGAAGGCCAAGCGGCAGCAGGATGCTGAGTAGCAGCGATGTCAAACGGCTGGCCGCAGAAGCGGGTTTCGACGCCTGCGGTGTGGCGCGCGCCGACACGCTGACCGACGCCGAGTATCCATTGCGCCAATGGCTTGCCAAAGGATGGCATGCCGATTTGGGGTATATGGAGCGCAATGTCGAAAAGCGCATGGACCCGCGGCTTCTGGTTCCTGGAGCAAAGAGCGTTATATGCGTTGTGAGCGCCTACGGGCCGCCCGAGGCCGACCGCAGCGACGGTGTGGCCGCCTATGCACAGCGGCGCGAATACCACGAGACCATAAAACCTATGCTCATCGCTCTGCGCAGCAAGCTCGGCATCGACGGCAAATGCTGCTGCGACACGGTGCCCATCAGCGACAAGCACTGGGCAGTGCGTGCAGGTCTGGGATGGATCGGACGCCACACCCTGCTCGTCACCTCCCGGTGGGGCACATGGGTCAACCTCGGCGAGATAGTAACCACAGAAGAGTGTGACATATACGACGAACCCATTGAGCACCAGTGCGGTTCGTGTCGCAAATGCGTCGATGCCTGTCCCAACCATGCCATTGCCCCCGACGGACTGCCGATGTTAGATGCTCACCGATGCACAGCCTACTACACCACCCACAGTCCACGTCCGATGCCACCCGATATCGACGCACGCGGCTACACCCTGGGCTGCGACATCTGCCAGCTGGCCTGCCCGCACAACAAGAGAACACTTTTTATTTAACTAAATAAACAAAATGTACAAACAGACAAAACACGAAAGTGCGTTCCGGTTCCGCCGCTTCAGCCGCGCGGGATGGGCGGCCTACAGCTCGATGCACCGAGAGGTGACCATCGGGCAGGTGGCAGTCCATATCGCCGACCGAGGTCTGCGCAAGTCGGCCGCCGTTGTGGCCATAGGCCTTGTCTTAGGCCAGGGTGCCCTGATGGCCCAGACCGACGACGACCGCGAAACACGCACGCTGCCCGAGGTGCAGGTCACCCTGGCAGCAGACTCCCTTTTCGGCTCGCCCGAGCCCGCAGCGGTTCTCACCGCAAGCGAAATCAAAAACTCTTCTGTCCGCACTGTGAGCGACCTGGTCGCCCTGCTGCCTGCTGTCGATATGCGGCAACGCGGCGTCGGCGACGTGCAGGCCGACCTCTCCATGCGTGGCGGCACATTCGACCAGATGATACTGATGCTCAACGGCATCAACATCACCGATGCCCAGACGGGACATCACAATATGGATGTGCCTATCGACGTGTCGATGGTAGAGCGCGTAGAGCTGCTCTCGCCGTCGCAGCTGATGTCGCGCGGCGTGGTGGCCTACTGCGGCGCAGTGAACATCGTGGTGTGCGAGGAATATCGCGACCAGCTGATGGCCGAAGTCAGCGGCGGCAGCTACGGCACCGCCAACGCCTCGCTGCTGGCCACACACCGGTTCGGGAAGTGGACCCTTACAGCGGCGGCCAGCTACCACCGTTCAGACGGCTATATGCAGAATACCGACTACCGCCATAGCAGTCTTTTCCTGCAAGCCACACGCCACGACGACAACGACGACTGGCACATGCAAATCGGCGGGCAGATGAAGGACTTCGGCAGCCAGGCGTTCTACAGCACCTCGTATCCCGACCAGTTCGAGGCCACCCGGACACTTGTGGGTTCGGTGGCCAACGTGCACCGATGGGGCACGGTGCGCAGCGAGACGTCGCTCTACGGCCGCCAGCATCGCGACCGCTTCGAACTCTTCCGCGACGGCTACGCCGAAGCCCCCGCCTGGTACGGCGGCCACAATCACCATATCGGCTCCCTGGCAGGACTGCGCAGCCGCGTAGTGGCCAAGATTGGAGAAGGCGAGGTGCTCGGCGGCATCGACGTGCGCCGCGAAGGCATCTGGAGCAACGTGCTCGGACTGCCCGACAGCACACTCGAAGAGCCCTACACCAAGTCGGCTTCGCGCACCGGAGTGTCGCTTTTCGGCGGCTACCGCTACGCTCGCGGCCACTGGGACGCACAGGCCGTGGCCCTCGGCCTATACAACACACAGTTCGGTCCCAACTACGGCTTCGCAGGCGATGTGAAATACAAACTCTCGCCGCTCGATCTGCAGTTCTCCGTCTCCAGAACATACCGACTGCCCTCGTTCACCGACCTCTACTACCAGAGCGTCAACCAGCACGCCAACCCGGACCTCAACGCAGAAAGCTGCACAAACATCGAGCTTGCTGCAAGTTGCCGGCTTTCGGCTTTCAGTTTTCACCTTTCGGCCTACTACCGGTCGGGCAACGGCACTATCGACTGGGTTCGCCGCCCCGACGAGGAGGTCTGGTACTCGATGAACCACACCGACCTCGACGCCGTGGGGACAGATGCCTTGGCCAGCTACCGTTTATCATTTTTCACCTTTCACCTGTCCTATTCCTGGTGCCATATCATGCAGGATGCGGGCGAGTGGATCAGCGGTTCGGCCCTCGACTATCTGCGCCACAAGGGAAGGCTTGCCGTATGTGCCGAGCCACTCAAAAGCCTAAAACTCAAAGCCGACGCAACATATCGCTTCCGCGAGGGGCGCTATACAGACGCCGACGGCAACCTGTGCAACTACGGCGGAGTGCTGCTGCTTGGTGCCGGTGCCGAGTATCAGTGGCGCTGGGCCACATTCTTCGTTGAAGGGCGAAACCTCGCCGACAGACAGTACCGCGACCATAGCGGAGTGCCCCAACCGGGAGCCACCGCCCTGGGCGGCATAAGAGTGAACCTGTAAAAATAAAAAAAAGAGGGCGGCACATCTTTCTTTGATGTGCCGCCCGCTTGATTTTACTTGATGCTCGGCTTCGGAACCCGTATGGGGAACCAGCTGCGCACCGGCTGGTCGAGACCGAGCCCGTTCATATAATTATAGGTGGCAAGCCGCAACGCGGCCCCTACAGCGTCAATGTCGTAGTCGAACTGGAGTTGCCCATCGCCCTCTGCCCTCACCCAGTCGACCTCATTGTTGCAGAATGGGTTCGGATTGCCTATACGCCGTGCGCCGTAGCGCTCCGGATGCTGGCCGCTGGGGCTGTGGCAGGTCATGGCATAGCGATGCCAGAAAGCACTCTGCACTATGCCTTCGTCGAACATGCGCCGCACGGTCTCCAAGGCATCTACCGTTTCCTGCAGTGTCTCTGTCGGGAAGCCATACATAAGGTATGTGTGCACCATGATGCCTGCATCGCGCAGATGACGGCAGGCTTCGACAGTCTGTGCGATGCTCACCCCCTTGTCCATCAGCTTCAGCAGGCGGTCGCTGGCCACCTCAAGGCCACCGCTTACAGCCACCATTCCGGCTTCGGCAAGCAGGTCGCACATATCGGCGGTATAGGCTTTCTCGAAACGTATATTCCCCCAGAAGCTTACGGCCAATCCGCGGCGTATAATCTCTTCGGCCACATCGGCCAGCAATTTTGGCGGCAGAGCTTCGTCGACGAAATGAAATCCCGTGCGCCCGGTCTGGCCTGCGATGCGCTCCATGTGGTCGACCGCCGTCGAAGCCTGCGGCGCACGATAGCGGCCAATATAGTCGAGCGTTGTGTCGCAGAAAGCACAGCGGTGCCAATAGCATCCGTGGGCCATCACCATCTTGTTCCATCGCCCTTGGCTCCACAGACGATGCATCGGATTGCTCATCTCGCTGAGCGAAAGATATTTGTCTATAGGAAGTCCATCAAAGTCGGGACACAGCATGTCAGCGTCTTTGCAGCCATCGATGACCACCTCGTCGCAGAACTCGTAGATGCGGCGGTCGTCCAGCTGGCGCCATTCGGTATTCGGGAATCCACCACCAAGTTCGACGGTGCATTGCGTGTGACGTTTGAGCCACTGGCCGCAACGCAACGCCCCATAGAGGCAGCCGGGGAAGGGTATGGTGAAGCAGACGCGGTCGGGTTTGAAATCGGACACCTCGGCTTCCAACATCATGAGCATTATCCTGTCGACTGCGGAAGGCTCACGCTGCAGCTCGGAGTATAGAGGGTCGAAAGTTGGGGCATCGTTGCAGAGGTATTCGGCGTAGCGCACAAGGTCAAAATGCTCGTCGACATGCTCACGCACGTAGTCGGCAATCTCTTCGACAAAGAGTGTGGCCAAGTGCTGAGCCTTGTCTGTGGTGCCGCTGACACCGAACGACCACTCCAGATTATCATCGTCAAGCTGACTGAAGCGACCGCCTTCGGGCAGCAGCGACCGGTTGGCAATGCGGGGGCCGAGGGTGTCGTCCTGTCCGCGCAGAAAACGCTTGACAGGGCCTATCAACCGCGCCTCCCGAGCCATACCTATACCATTCAAGAAATCTTCAGACAGCACACGGTCGGCCACCTCTATTCCAAGGTCGCGCTGCCGCACAGTGTGACCTTCAGACTCCAGCTGAGCCTTCATATAGGCTGTGGCCGGGTAGGGTGTATTGAGCTGCGTCAGCGGCGGGGTGATAAGCAGTATTCGCATAACATGTATTTCTGTTTTCATAAACGTCATTTTCTTACATTTATTATTTTGGCAGTCGACAAAATCGCCATACAATAAAAGAGGCATTTCGCCGTTAATAGAAAATCATGAGAAAGAACATCATATTTGATTTCGGCAACGTACTGGTGCGCTGGCAGCCGGAGCTTGTATACAACAAGTACTTCGGCGACGAGGCACAGACCTGGTGGTTCATGCGCCATGTGGCCACCACCGAGTGGCGCCTGCGCATCGACGCCGGCGAGCCGCAAGACGTCCTGATCGACGAACTGCAGACCACACACCCCGACTATGCCGAAGCCATAGCCATCTATCGCGACAGCTGGCGCGAGATGCTCACCGGCGAAATGCCCGGCATGCGCGATTTAATCAATGACCTGAAGGCTGAAAAATACGAAGTCTTCGGTCTGACCAACTGGAGCATGGAGACCTTCCCCGAAGCCAGGGAACACTTCACGATACTGCAGATGATAGACCGCTACGTGGTCTCAGGAGCCGAGGGACTGGTGAAGCCCGACCACCGTCTCTTCCAACGGCTGCTGGACCGCTACGGAATGCGAGCGGAAGAGTGCGTCTTTGTCGACGACAACGAAACCAACGTACGTGCCGCACGCGAGATGGGTATGGAAGGCATCGTGTTCAGCAGCACCGACGCCCTGCGGGAACAGCTGGGACTGTACCTCACGCTGTCGGACGACGACACCGCCCTACTGGAGCGCCAAGGGTGCACAGCCGACGACTGGTCGGCCATACGCATAGCAACACGGAGCGGCCTGACACATATCAGACGCACACACTTTGAAGGAAACGTGGAGATAGGACACGGCGTAGAGATTACCGACAGCACCATTGCCGACTGCAAAATCGGCGATGGAAGTGTGGTGCACCGCACAGGCATTGTCCAAGGATACAACATCGGTGCACACTGCCGCATCGAGGACGTGCGCCGCATGACTTTCGCTCCACAAAACGCCTATGCCGATGTAATGAACGAGAACGGCGGCCGCCGCATAGGCCTACACCCCGACATGACCGTGGGCGATGCCTATCTGTGGGCTCGCTACCGCGACAGACAGAAGCTGACACAGGTCTTTGCCTCGTGGCAACCCGATGTGCGTCGCGGCAACGTTGGCGACGGCACTTCCATCATAAACGCAACAGCAGTGGAAGACGGCATCATAGGTTCCGGATGCCATATCGGCCACGGGGTGATTGCCGAGCGCTTTCTGCTTGGCGAGAATGTGCACCTCGAGGCAGGCCTGCGGCTGAACGACACAGTGGTGGGCGACAACAGCACATTGGCTCGCGGCGAAGTGGGCTGCTGTCTCATCTTCCCAGCCCACGAACAGCACCACAACAGTTCGTTCCTAATATCAGCCCTCACCATGGGACAGAGCAACGTGGCCAGCGGCGCCACCATAGGCAGCAACCACAACGGACGCACTGCCGACGGCGAACTGCAGGCAGGCCGCGGATTCTGGCCAGGCCTGTGCGTCAGCCTGAAGCACAACTGTCGCTTCGCCAGCTACACCCTGCTGGCCAAAGGCGACTACCCCTCGGAACTGAATATCACACTGCCCTTCTCACTTGTCAACAACAACGTGTCTAAGAACCGGCTTGAGGTGATGCCAGCCTATTGGTGGATGTACAATATGTACGCCCTTGAACGCAACCGCACCAAGTTCGCCGCACGCGACCGCCGCACCCTGAAACGCCAACACATCGAGTTCGCCCCGCTTTCGCCCGACACCGTCGAAGAGATTGTCGTGGGTCGCGAGTTGCTGTATATGTGGACCACAAAAGCCTATCAAAACGATGGCTCGACCGAGGTCGTGGCCTACGGCATGGAGCGCGGACACCGCAAGACGGTGGTGCTGAAACCCGGCGAGGCATACAAAGCCTACGAGGAAATGCTGATATACTATGCCATGAGCCAGCCCGGAGTGGAGAATGCAGAAAAAGGTACGGAGAACGAGAGGGTGCGCCGCTGGGTGAATGTCGGCGGACAGCTGATTGCCGGACACGACATGGACCGCTTGCTGGACGATATTGAACGAGGCGTGCTGACGTCGTGGGGCGACATACACCGCCGCCTGGACGACCTCTGGGCAGAATACCCTCGGCAGAAGGCTCAGCACGCCTACGGCATTTTGTGCAGCTTGGCTCAGAAGAAAGACCTCGACGCACATGACTGGGCCTATTTCCGCAACCGCTACACCAAGATACAGCAGCTGGTACGCAACCGCATTGCCGAAAGCCGACAGAAAGACACCGACAACGAGTTTCGCCAGACCACCTTCCTCAACACAGCCGAGATGCAAGCCGTAATGGGAATGTGAAAAATGAAAAGTGAAAAGTGAAAGTCACGGCCCGAACAACATACTCTCATATCAACATATCGAAAAAAACCATCATACAACGATGATACAGACAACCATCCAAAGACGTGCTGCCATGCTCCTGGCCACAGCGGCACTTTTTCTCACCTTCCAGCTGTCGCCTTTTTCAGCCAAGGCCCAGCGCTTCGACGCCACAGTGATGGCGGGGCTCAACATGTGCCAAATCGACGGCGACGGAGCCGGGCGCTACAACCATCCAGGCCTGCGGGCCGGCATAGGCACCTCGTTTGCCCTTGGCAGCGACGAGCAAAGTCCGTGGCGCATGGTGGTCGAACTGGCTTTTGCACAAAAAGGTTCTGTGGCCGGCGACGAATACTTCCATCGCGACATAAGCCTCAACTACGTGGAACTGCCGCTCATGCTGAGCTACAACTGCTTCGACAACCGCCTGCGCCTCGCAGCCGGTGTGGCCCCTGCTGTGCTAGTGGGCGCACGCGTGACCGACGACGGCTCCGACAACCAGCCCCTGGCCGACACATACAAACCCGTAGACCTGCTGCCACTCACTGCCTCGGTGCGATATCGCTTCACCTCCCACCTCGGCATCGAAGGCCGCTACGAAAACTCTATGCTCAGCATCAGCAACAACCAAGGCAGCGGCACCTACCGCATCAGCCGCGACAACAAAGGCACCTTCAGCCGACTGGTGAGCATCGGACTGACATATACATTCTAACACAATGACCACTCTCGACAAAGCCCGCGAAGTGTTCGCCAACGACCGCTTCGCCACCGTCCAAAGCGGCATCAGCATCGATGCCGTCGGCCAGCACGAAGCCGTCTGCACCATGCATGCCGACGAGCGCCACTGCAACGCACGCGGCGTCGCCATGGGCGGCGCACTCTTCACCCTGGCCGACTTCGCTGCCGCCATAGCCGCCAACAGCGACGACATTGCTGAGGGCGACCTGCACTGGGTATCGCTCAACGCATCAATACACTACCTCGCCCCTGCTCCGTCTGGCGCAAACCTCAAGGCCACATGCACAGCCCTGAAGGCCGGGCGCACAACAGCCCTTTTCCAAACAATAATAGAAAGCCTCGACAACGGCAGATGCATCGCCATTGTCGAGACCACAATGATTCACGTCTGAAAATGCCTCACTCGCCTTTGCGGACCGAACGGTAGCCGCTCATAAGGCCGGTGTTGGCATTGCCGATGAAAGCAAGTATCTGCTTGCCTTCGTCGGTGTTGCCGTAGCGCTCCTTCACGATTTCGAGGGCATCGCTCAGCGGAAGTCCTTTCACAAAGATGTAGCGGTAGATGTCGCCGATATTGTTGATCACCTCCTGGCTGAAACCACGACGCTGCAGCCCGAGGCTGTTCACTCCGCAATACTGTATCGGATAGCGCGCAGCCTTCACAAACGGCGGTATATCCTTGTCTATCAGAGCACCGCCCTGGGTAATCACATGCGAACCTATGTGTATGAACTGTAGGCATGCAGTCTTGCCGCCAAGTATGACATAGTCGCCCAAAATGATATGGCCTGCCAAGGTGGCGTTGTTGGCCAGCACACAGTTGTCGCCAACCACGCAGTCGTGGGCCACATGCACATAGGCCATCAGCAGGTTGTTGTTGCCCACAACCGTCTTGCCGCTGGCGGCGGTGCCGCGGTTGATGGTGCAGCACTCGCGAATAACGTTGTTGTCGCCAATCTCCACGGTCGTGTATTCACCGGCAAACTTCAGGTCCTGCGGAACAGCCGCAATCACTGCACCGGGAAAAATCTTGCAGTTCTTCCCGATGCGCGCACCGGGAAAGATGGTCACGTTGGGCCCAATCCATGTGCCGTCGCCAATGACGACGTCTTCGTATATGGTTGTGAAGCTGCTGACGGTCACATTCTGACCTATCTTGGCATCGGGATGAATGTCGTTCAGTATCATTTCTGTTTTTTTATATAATCCATAAGAAAGCGGGCAAAAGCGTTGTTGGCCTTGTGCCCTGGTTTGTAAATGTTAAACTTGGCGTTGAGCTGACAACCCACAAGACGCACGTCGCCCACAAAATCGAGCAACTTGTGCCGTGCAGGCTCGTTGGGGAAATATATGTCCGTGGTGTTGAGCACACCGTCGTGCACCTTGAAGTTGTTCACGTCTTTATTGAACGTCTTGGCCAGGCGCTTCAGCTGCCTGCTTGTAAGCTCCTTGTTCACAAACACCAGCGCATTGTCCAGACTGCCGCCCTTGATAAGATTCAGGTGCAGCAGGGGTTCTATCTCGTGCAGAAAAACAAAAGTGCGGCATGGTGCTATGCTGGCAGGATACTCCGACATCGAGTTCATCTCGGCCGTCTGCCTGCCTATCACGGTGTCTTTGAAGTCTATCTCGCAGTGCACCGCAAAGTGGTCGCAAGGCTCCACATCGTACACCGAGCCGGTCTTTGCCACCTCGAAGTGCAGCGGCTCCTCAATGGTGAACGACCTGCGTTCGCTCTGCTGCTCGCGCAATCCCACGCGCACAAGCTGCAGCAGCCACGGGCGCGCCGAGCCGTCGATGATGGGCACCTCGCCGCCGTCAAGCTCCACAATCGCATTGTCAACCCCCATGCCGTGCAGGGCCGACATCAGGTGTTCTATGGTGGCTATGGAATTGCGTCCGCTGCCGAGGGTTGTTCCGCGCGAAGTCTCCCCCACCCTGTCGGCCAGCGCCGGCTGGGTCACAATATTGGTGCGGTCTGTGCGGCGGAATGCTATGCCGAAGTTATCGGGCGCCGGCTTCACCGTGACGGTCACGGTGCGTCCTGTGTGCAGCCCCGGTCCCGTCAGCCTGAATTCTTTATTTATGGTGTTCTGGTATTCCATCCAATGGTTTCTATTTTGCCGGAGCCGGCACAAAACGCAGGTTCTCCATGCGGTAGAGGGTGGCGCGGTCGTTCTCCAGTCCGGCGCCTGAACGTTTGAAATGCAGAGGCTGCATGAGACCCTGGGACCTGCCGCCCGGAGCGTTCCAATAGTCGGCGCCCTTGCGGTGCAGGCCACCCACAATGCAGAGCGTCAGGTCGTAGCCCGTGGCGGCAAGGCTCGACGTGGGCTCAGTACCATAGCGGGTGCGGAACGCCTTCAGGAACTCCACATGCACATCGTTGGTCATGTCCCACGACGTGCTGTAGGTGTGGTAGCCCAGAAACTGCAGCTGCGAGAGGTCGACGTCGCCGAAGTCGCGCGTCCAGTCGTTCAGTGTATAGAGGGTCGGTGTCTTCGTCTTGAAGGCCGACAGGCGGTTCATTAGGTTGCCGGCGAAGACGCGGTTCTGGTCCTTGCCCTGGTCATAGATGCTCAGCACATTGCATCCCGGCGTCTGCTTCAGCACATTGGCCAGCTTGGCGCTCTGGCTCCAGTTGAACACCGTGTACTTCATGTCGCCCCGCTCGTCCAGCTGCCGTCTCAACTCGTCCAGCACCTGCCGCTCGCCTTTCGCGCCCGAATGCACTATATACAGGTGCGCGTCGGGCCGCTCGGACTTCATATTGCTCAGCATCGTCTCTATCAGACCCGCCGTCGAGGGCTGAACCTTCACCATATACGGATTCTCTGCACAGATCTCGCTGCGCGTGGCCATCGGATTCACTATATACACTCCCGCCGCCTGCGCCAGCTCCGCAGCCTTGTCGAAAGCCTCGCGCAGCAGCAGCGCAATCACCACGTCGCTCTGCCCCACATTGTGGCTCGCAAAAGCCTCCTCCACCTTGGCGGCGCCGCTCTCGCTCACATCCACCACATTCAGCTCCACGCTCACCCCCTCCTCGGCCAGCGTCTCAAGGGCCATCAACACACCCTCGTAGAACTCTATGAACTCAAACTGGCGGTAGCTCTTCTTGCCCCTCTGCTCAATGTCGAACTTCGACGTCGAAATCTCCTCCAGCTGGTCCAGATGCAGCGGCATCATAATCGCCACCTTCAGCGTCTTGCCAGTCTTGCGCACCGCAGGAGCATCTTGCCGAGCGGGCCGAGCGGCGCCAGCCGTCGTCGGTTCCGGTTTCTGAGCATTCTGCTCGCTCCGCGCATCCTGGTCCTTCCTGTTGTCCTGACCCGGCTTCTCGCCCTGCGACTGCTCTATCTCCTGCGCAGCATCCGAAAACTGACCCCGGCAGGGCAGCCACACAGTGTCGCCAGGATGCAGAAAATGTATGTCCACATGCGTCACCGCATCATAGCTTTGCACCTTGTAGGCACGCGAAATGCTATACACCGTCTGCCCCTTCTCAACAATATGCACATAATACTTGCGCCCGTGCAGCATCTGCGTCTGGTGGCTCACAGTCACCGGCGCCGTGCCAGGCGCCTGCGCCATCACCGGGCGGAAAGCCGCAAACGCCACGTCGAGCACCATGCACACGCACACCGCCACAACCAGCTTCAGCAGCCTTCCATTCACCATAACTCTGTTCATAATCAATTCAGTGATTCGTGATTAGCGACTACAACATATCAACCCATCAACGTATCAACCACCATCACTCCCACTCTATCGTTGCAGGCGGCTTCGAGCTGATGTCATACACCACGCGGTTCACGCCCTTCACCCTGTTGATAATCTCGTTGCTCACGCGCGCCAAAAAGTCATACGGCAGGTGGCTCCAGTCGGCCGTCATTCCGTCCACACTCTCCACTGCGCGCAGCGCCACCACACTCTCGTAGGTCCTCTCGTCGCCCATCACACCCACACTCTGCACCGGCAGCAGCATAGCTCCGGCCTGCCACACCTTGTCGTACAGGCCTGCATCGCGCAGCCCCTGTATAAAGATGTCGTCCACCTCCTGCAAAATACGCACCTTCTCGGGCGTAACATCGCTCAAAATTCTGATTGCCAAGCCAGGCCCGGGGAAAGGATGGCGTCCTATCAGACTCTCCTTGATGCCCAGCTGCCGACCCACGCGGCGCACCTCGTCCTTGAACAGCGAGCGCAGCGGCTCCACAAGCTGCAGCTTCATATAGTCCGGCAAACCGCCCACATTGTGGTGACTCTTGATCGTCTGGCTCGGGCCCTTCACACTCGAACTCTCTATCACGTCGGGATAAATCGTTCCCTGACCCAGCCACTTCGCATCGGTTATAAGCTTTGCTTCGGCGTCGAAAACATCAATAAACGTCTTACCTATGCCCTTGCGCTTCTTCTCCGGATCCGTCACACCCGCCAGCACATCATAAAAACGCTGCTTCGCATCCACACCCTTCACATTCAGGCCCATATCCCTGTAGCTCTCCAGCACACCCTCAAACTCGTTCTTGCGCAGCAGGCCGTTGTCAACAAAAATGCAGTGCAGCTGGTGCCCTATGGCCCTGTGCAGCAGCACGGCGGCCACAGTGCTGTCCACACCGCCGCTCAAACCCAGCACCACCTTGTCGCCACCCACCTTCTCGCGCAGCTCGGCCACCGTGGTCTCCACAAAACTCTCTGGCGTCCACTCCTGGCGGCATCCGCAGATATCCACCACAAAATTATGCAGCAGCCTGTTGCCGTCCGTCGAATGGTGCACCTCAGGGTGGAACTGTATAGCATACGTCTGCTCGCCCTCGATCTGATAGCCGGCATACCGCACATTCTCAGTGCTGCAGATAGTCTTGTATCCCTCCGGCAAAACCTCTATCGTGTCGCCGTGGCTCATCCACACCTGGCTCCCCATCGGCACACCTTTCATCAGAGGATTCGAGCTGTCGATGAAATTGAGGTTGGCACGGCCATACTCGCGTATCTTGCTCTGCTGCACTCGGCCGCCACCCCACTTCGCCAGATACTGCGCACCGTAGCACACCGCCAAAAGCGGCAGCCGTCCCTTGATACCACTCATGTCGGGCACCGGCGCATCCGCAGCATTGCAGCTGTACGGACTGCCACTGAACACAACTCCCTTCACATCTTCCGTGAGGGCCGGAACCTTGTTGAACGGATGAATTTCACAGTACACATTCTGCTCGCGAATCTTGCGCGCAATGAGCTGAGTGTATTGAGAGCCAAAGTCTAAGATGATGATCGTATCCATAATATATTGCTTACTTTAAAATGCAAAGATACAAATTTTTTCTTATATACAAACAAAAAAAATTCGCCTCCGGACATGCTCCGGTACTGCCGTTGTACGATACATGTACGATATATGTACGATACTTGTACGATTGGCAATCGTACAAGTATCGTACATATATC